>JALTEE010000306.1 GCA_027007865.1 bacterium | reverse complement strand
GAGTATTAGCATATATGGGATTTTGCGATTTTCGGCGGCGCGGATTTTGTATCCGATGCGCTGGTCGGAATCGTCTATTTCGACGCGGAAATCGAGTGCAAAAAGTTTTTCATAAATCTTTTGCGCATATTCGTTGTGCTTCTCGCTCACGGGAAGGAGTATCACCTGCACGGGAGCGAGCCAGAGGGGGAAATTTCCCGCCCAATGTTCGATTAGCGTGGCGAAAAATCTTTCCAGCGAACCGAGCAGCGCACGATGAATCATATAAGGTCGCTGGAAAGTGCCGTCCTGCGCCGTATATTTCATATCGAAACGCTCGGGCAGGTTGAAATCGAACTGTATTGTCGATAATTGCCATTCCCGCCGAAGCGCATCTTTGACCTTGATGTCGATTTTCGGACCGTAGAACGCTCCGCCGCCTTCGTCGATATCGTATTCGACGCCCTCTTCGATAATCGCCTTTTTCAGCGATTCCTGTGCGAGTTCCCACATATCTTCATCGCCGACATATTTGTCTGCTGGGCGAGTCGATAGATAGATGTGGAAATCGCGAAAACCGAAACTTTTTAGCATATACAACGAGAATTTCAGAACGCGAAGTATCTCACTTTCGACCTGGTCTGCTCGACAGATTATGTGCGCATCGTCCTGCGTGAATCCGCGAACGCGCAGAAGCCCTCCGAGCACGCCGCTGCGCTCGTATCGATACACCGTGCCGAGTTCTGCCCATCGCAGCGGAAACTCGCGATAAGAATACCGTTTCCGCTGATATATCTTGATGTGAAAAGGGCAGTTCATCGGTTTGATGTAATAACTTTGCTCGTCGATTTCTATTTTGGAATACATATTTTCGCGGTAGAAGTCGAGGTGTCCGCTTGTCTGCCATAGAGTTTCGCGCCCTATGTGCGGCGAATATACGAGACGGTATCCGTTTCTGCGGTGTTCTCGCCGCCAAAAGTCTTCGATGACATCGCGAATCGCCGCACCGTTCGGCGTCCAGAGAACGAGACCTGGTCCGACCTCGTTATCGATGATGAACAAATCGAGTTCTTTGCCGAGTTTTCGATGGTCTCGCTTTTCCGCTTCTCTGCGACGCTCGATAAAGTCTTCCAGCATCGACTTTTTGGGATATGCAACGCCGTAAATTCGCTGGAGCATCTTATTGTGTTCGTCTCCGCGCCAATATGCTCCCGCTATGGAAATAAGTTTGAAATATTTTAAAATGCCCGAACTCGGTATATGCGGACCTCGGCACAAATCGGTGAATTCGCCGACTGTATATAGCGATACGACTTCGTCTTCGGGAATTGCTTCGAGCAGTTCGAGTTTATATGTCTCGCCCTGCGCACTGAAAAAATCGTATGCCTCGTTGCGAGAAACTTCTCTGCGCGTAAATGGCAAATTTTGCTTCACAAATTCCGCCATTTGCGCTTCGATTTTTTCGAGGTCGTCGGGCGTGAACGGCTCGTCCTTATCGAAGTCGTAGTAAAATCCTTCCTCGATGGACGGACCGATTGTAACTCTGACATCGGGAAAAATTTCCTTGACAGCATAAGCCATAATGTGTGCGGCAGAATGCCAAAAAGTTTCCGCGCCTTCGCGGTCGCGGAACTTTTTTATCTCGATAGAAATCGGCTCGTCGCTCTGCAGCAGAGGACGGTTCAAATCCCGTGCTTCGCCATTCACAACCGCTACAACGGCTTCTTTCGCAAGTCCCGATGAAATCTTTTGCGCAACATCCATCGCAGATGCGCCGTCGGGCATATCGAAAATACTTCCATCGGGCAACTTTACTTTAATCATAACTATTCTCCTCTTGATAAAAGACGAATTATTTATAAATCGATATAGATATGCAAAATAGATATGCAAAAAATGTATAAAAACATTATATTCTATAAAAATTCATTGTCAAGCACAGATGCAGATGTGAATTAACTATTTATAGGGTTATCATAACAAGCCATCTATAATTAAAATCAATTCTGCCAAAATTCAAAAATGTTCACATATAATTCGTATATCGAATTGGATTTGCATTTTTGGACTCTTTACCTACATAGTATCCACCTATAGAATATTTTATTGAGTTGGTTTGGTG
>JALTEE010000305.1 GCA_027007865.1 bacterium | reverse complement strand
ACCCGTAACCAATAAGATACAAAGAAAATAAAAAACCATTAAAATATTTTGTTTTCCTTAAACTCCAAAGAATTATGAAAAGAACTATACCCTCGAAAAAAGCCTCATAAAGTTGAGAAGGGTGCCGCAATTGATGCGTTGGGTCTAAAGGAAAATACATTCCCCATGGTATGGTGGTAACTCGGCCATAAAGTTCTCCATTTATGAAATTGCCTATTCTGCCAAATGCAAATCCCAAAGGAATTGCAGAGCAAAAAAGGTCCGCAAAATTCCAGAGATTTATTTTATATCTACGACAGAAAAAAATAGAAACTAAAATAACCCCGATAACTCCACCGTGATACGACATTCCGGAAATGCCGATATAATGGAATCCATTTGAAAAATCAAAGGGACTTATTATTCTTAATGGGTTATATGCAAAATATTTCAAATTGTAGAATAATACATATCCTAATCTTCCGCCAATTATAACCCCCAAAATAGCCCATTCAAAATAATTTTGGATAATCTTTTTAGAATATTCATACTTTTCATTGTTCAGCCTATATAAAACAAGTAAATATACGATAGCAAAGGCAATAACATACATTAGACCATAATAATGTAATTGAAATGAGCCAATTTTAACGATATTGGGGTTTATGTGTTCTGGTATATGATTCCACCAACTCAAAAAACTCCCCATCATTCAAATCCTTTCTAAATATTCCGAAGTTGCACTATACATATCTATCATATAATCGATTCATTTCACAATGTCAAGATTTGTTGTTATCCGCTCTTTTAAACGGCAAAATGCGCACTTTCCACCAGCGGATGTTGGATATCCACATATCTCGCACGGAACAAGTTTCGATGGTTCGCTCGACTTATGAAAATGACCGCTTATTCGCTTAAAAAACTCGCCGATAAAATACGATTTTGTTCCTGGCATCTCGTGCTCGATTAAATTCAATGTATGTTTATAAAACTGCGATGTTGCTCCTCGCGAGAATGGGCATCGTTCGCTATCATAGTCGATTCCTTCGATGATTGCATAGGTAAGGGTTTCCTTTTCAGCACACAATATAAGCGGTTTGACTTTGCGCACAAACCCGAATTCTTCTTCGAGCGTCGGGAATTGCCTGCTCAAATATCCCTCCTGCCAGTGAAGAGTGTTTCCGAGGAGCGTCGCTGCTTCGTCGTCGAGATTATGCCCTGTTGCGATAATCGAAAAGCCGAGTTTCTTCGCTTCTCGGTCAAGAATGTATCGCTTCACCATTCCGCATACCGAGCAGGTCGTTTTATTTATTTTTCTGCTCACATCGGCGATTGTGGCGCCGAGGTAATCTCTTATATCTACGATGTGCAGGGTCGCATTTCGAGATGCCGCAAATTTTTCGACCTTTGCCATAGCGCTCTTCGAGTTCGGTTCGATTCCGAGTTCGATAAAAATCCCCTCCGCATCGTATCCGAGAGCGAGCAGCGACGACCAAAGCACCATCGAATCTTTGCCACCCGATACCGCTACGAGCAAACGAGCATTTCGATGAAACATCCGATATCTTCTAATTGCCTTGTCCACTCGCCGCAGAAAGAATTTTTTAAAATGCTTTTCGCAAAAAGCCGAATGGTGCGACGGCAACTTGATTATCGCTTCTTGTCCGCAAACTGTGCATTTCATAAAATTTCTGCCCGATGAAATTTTGCACTAAATCTATTCCCATACTTTTCTTCCGCAAGAATTATATTGAAATTGCAAACATTTTCGATATAATATCAATAGGACCTGCAAAATAAAAGATTCTGTCATTGCGAGTGAAGCGAAGCAATCTCGATTTCTCGCAAATCAAGGGATTGCTTCGTCGTTGCACTCCTCGCAATGACATTACAGAGCTATTTTGCAAGACTCATTATAATATCATAAAAGACAGATTTAGCCTGCCTAATATTGCGAAAATAAATTATGCAGATGGTTTCCGCCGTCTGTCGTGGGGAGGTTTTCCAATGTTACGCCGTGTTTTTGTTGTTTTGCTGTTTTTTGCTGTTTTTGCGGGTGTTTTTGCTCAGGACAGCTTAAATATGCATCTTGCTGGGGTTTGCACTCTCGATGTATCTATA
>JALTEE010000304.1 GCA_027007865.1 bacterium | reverse complement strand
GAAGAATGGCAATAATGTTAAAAAAAGAATAATTATTTTGAAGTGAAATCTTTTAGGAGTGAGAAAAATGAGAACAAAGGTTTTGTTGCTGTTTATCACGCTCATTGCAGTCACATGCTTTGGCGCATCGAGAATGCCAGTCGGCGAACTTTTCAGCGCCACAGATTGCGGCCCCTGTGCGAGTGCCGCTGCATATATCGATGCAAATTACCCACCAATTCAGCCAGTCAGCATAATAGTTCGCTACGAAGTGGATGATGCATCGCCATTCAACGATTACGACCCCACTGGTATGAATGGACGAGTATCGACTTATTTCAGCGGAACTTATGGCGTTCCCAATATGCACATCGATGGCACAGATTATGATGCCGGACCTTATTCTGGTTGGATTGATACCTTATCGAGCCGCGCTGGAACTACGGCTCCATTGGATATTGCATTTACAAATTTGACATCGGATTCTGTCGAAATTACACTTACACTCGAAGATGGCGGATATGCGGGAACATATAAACTATATGCTATGATAACCGAGGATAGTATCCATTATAGTGCACCGAATGGGCAGACAATGTTTCATCAAATCTTCCGCTCGATGATTACGAATTCCCATTACGGCGATAATGTTACATTAAGCGCAGCAAAAAGCCCTGTGGTAAAACATTATGCCATCGATATAAATCCCGATTGGAATGTTAGCAATTGTTTTATCGTGGTATTCGTGCAAAACACGAGCACGCTTGAAATTCTGCAAGGAGCAAGAGTGGAAGTGCCTGCTCCCGAATATTATTATACTGTTGACCCTCATTTGCAGATAAAAAGCTCGATTACATCCGATACAACCGCCACATTTAGCTCGACCGTTTATAATCAAGGCTCGAATAACGATAATTATGATGTTTATGCGGATTTGGATATTCCGAGCGGATGGACTGCAACTACCTATGCCGACGGTTCGCCATTTTCAACTCATACTACAATGTCTGTCTTAAGTTTAAGCAGCGCAAATATTTCCACAACGATTAGTTCGAATGGAATATCGGGTTCGGGAACTGTTATGTTTCGAGTTTCGAGTCCCAGTATTCCGGGTCAAGTGGACACGGTGAAATTTATTCTAAATGCGGGTTCGCATTTGCTTCTTGTCGATGATGACACGGGGGCAAGTTATGAGATCTGGTTTCAAAATGTTTTTAGCAATATCGGGGTCAATTTTTATAATTACGACCATAGCGTATCGGGTGCGCCATCGGCATCGTTTTTGGAACAATTCGATGTAGTAGTATGGATGACTGGCACGGACTATGGCGATGTTTTAAGCACTACCGATGCTTCTGCTCTCGAAGCATTCCTCGATGCCGGGGGAAAATTGTATTTTTCTAGTCCCGAACTCGGATATTATGTTTATACTGGTGGAGGAACATCTGTTCAGCCGTTCTATGAAAATTATCTCAAAGCGCAATACGATGGCGATAATTCCAGTTCGCGCAGCATTACAGGCACAGTAGGCGACCCTGTGGGGAACGGTCTTTCATTTTCGATAACAGGTGGCGATGGCGCAAACGACCAAAATTACCCCGATTATATTTCGCCGAGAGCAGGAACAGGAGCCGTGATTTGCTTAGAATATGGCACTGCTGGTCAGCACGCCGGAATTAGATATGACTCCGGAACATACAGAATCGTATATACAGGTTTTGGGCTCGAAGGAATCAGCACCGAGGCTAACCGTGATACTGTTATGTATCGCATTCTAAATTGGCTCGACCCGACTTTGCTCGATATTCGAGAGAATAAATCCATTCGTCCGAATGCAATTTCGATTTCCGCACATCCAAATCCGTTCAATTCATCGTGCGTAATCACATTATCATGTCATTCCCGTGAAAACGGGAATCCAGAAGGATGGGTGGATGTGAGGATATACGATTTGCGGGGGAATGTTGTTTGGAAAGCAAATCTGAGCGACAGCAAGGAGCGAATACAACGAGATGCGAAGCATAGATGGTCAAGCGGAACGCTTGTCTGGCAACCCGACCAATCCATATCATCGGGGATATATCTCATAAAAGCGACAATGAATGATGGGCGGACGACGACGAAACGCGTGATATTG
>JALTEE010000303.1 GCA_027007865.1 bacterium | reverse complement strand
TCGTAAAGAACATCGATTCCTTTTGCCTGCAATTCGCCGTATATTTTTTCTGCGACATCGACTACTTCGGATTTTGACACATCGAGAGCGGTAATTATTACTTCGAATGGCGCGATAGTTATGGGCCAAACGATACCGTTCTCATCGGCGAAAAGTTCGATTGCCGATGATAAAATTCTTCCGATGCCGATGCCGTAACTTCCCATTATGATGGGTTTGTGCTCGCCTTCGGAGTCGAGGAAAGTTGCGCCCATCGCCTCGGAATATTTCGTGCCGAGTTTGAAAATGTGCCCGATTTCAATAGTAGTTCGCACAGATAGTGGCGCGCCGCATTTCGGACATTTTTCTCCTTCCTGAACGAGCCGAAAATCGTCGAATTCCACATCGGGAATTTCCTCCAATTTCCACCCGATAATATGATAATCTTTTTCATTTGCGCCTGTGGCAAACTTTTTGTCCGTTGGAAATGCGCTGTCAGCAAGAATTTTAATATTGTTCGGCGCGCCGATGGGTCCTAAAAATCCGACAGGAGCGCCGAACCATTCGAGAACTTCATCTGGATGCGCAGGGCGAACAGCACAGCCTAAATACTGCGATAATTTTTCCTCGTTCAACTGGTGGTCGCCGCGAAGAAGCACCATTACAGGTTGTTCGCCATTTTGCGCAACATACACGAGCGATTTCAGCATTTGATTCTTCGGAATTTTTAAAAACTCGCTCACCTCATCGACAGTTTTCAGCGATGGCGTATGAACTTTTTTCTTTTCAGCAATTTCGACCCATTCGCCGTCGGACGGAACGCTCTCCGCCACTTCTGTGTTTGCGGCATAGCCACATTTTTCGCAAAAAGCGGTCGAATCTTCGCCGGCTTCGGAAGGCACCATAAATTCTTGTGATGCTCGCCCGCCCATAAGTCCACTCGATGCACCCACAACGATATATTTTAACCCGCATCGGGAAAATATTTTCCGATATGCCTGCTCGTGCAAATTGTAAATTTCATCCAGTTGCTCGGGAGTTGCGCAGAGCGAATATGAATCTTTCATCAAAAATTCTCTAACGCGCAGCAGTCCGAACCTCGCTCGCGGCTCATCGCGGAATTTGTTCTGAATTTGAAACCATATCTGCGGCAAATCGCGAAACGAACGGATTTCATCTCGTGCTATATGCGTGATAATTTCCTCGTGCGTCGGTGCGAGAATATTTCTGTGACCTTTTCTATCCTCGAATGCGAAAATTATATCCGACATATCCTTCGCTCGACCTGTTTCTTCCCATATCTCGATAGGATTGAGCGACGGCATAAAAATTTCCTGTCCGCCGATTGCGTTCATTTCTTCACGGATGATTTTCATCGCTTTGAGCATTGCGCGCCAGCCGAGTGGCAGAAATGTATATAGCCCAGCAGAAAGTTGTTTGACGATGCCCGCTCTAATCATCAATTTGTGCGAAATCACTTCCGCATCGGATGGGTCTTCCTTGAATGTAGGTATCAGTGCCTTGTTCCAACGCATTTTTTCTCCTCGTAAAATTTTGTATAAGTTATACTCGATTGCAAAATTGACAATAATAATTTTCACTCGTTCGGTAAAAAGGTTGTGCGAATGTGATTTTTACCTTTCTTTTGCAGACTCGTCGAAAGTCGGGATTGTGAGAGATAGAGAAATATGATAATTGTAGCAGGGATGTCAACAGCGGGCTTTAGCCCGCTGTTGACAATGAAAAGTAAGGGTTTGGCATGCCAAACCCTTACCATCATAAATGCCAAACCCCTACCATCAGAAATTGTGATGGTGCACGATGAATTGAACGGATTATGGAAGACGCTAAAAGAAAGAGACCGAGGAGAATGCGGGTCGTGCCCCAGCTCTCTGGATTCCCGTTTCCACGGGAATGACAGGAGAAGAACTTCTACTTCTCTGCGCGTTCATTTTTTGCGTAGAGTCATCCCGCCACGGCGAGACCAAGAGTGAGGGGCTGTTCTTCCCGACTAATCGGGAGAGAAAGGAGTTAGAGGATAGAGGGGAAAACAAAAAACCCCGCCATCTATCCAGCAAGGGAGCATGCTCCCTTGCTAAAAATATCGTTTCAACAAGGGGTTGCAACCCCTTGTTCAATCT
>JALTEE010000302.1 GCA_027007865.1 bacterium | reverse complement strand
ATCTATACCTGATTACCCTTATGAGCTTTCTTCGTATCCATCTGACTGCGGGGATTTATTCATGGATAGTTTATATTTATATGTAACAACAGGGGGAGTCGAAATAATGGATATTTCTAATCCAGAATATCCAGAGGGAATCGGATATTGTTCTTGCTATGGTCAGGATATTTTTTCTTTCAATAATTTCATTTTTACGACTGCAACCATGTTTTCATTTGGTGTTGAGTTAATTGATAAAACAATTCCATCATCACCAATATTAGTGGGCGAATATCATGGTAGTTTTTACGAATATGGTTATAAAATGGATATCTTTGCAATTGGGAATTATGTTTATCTTACATGTGAAGACTCTGGTTTAGGTATTATCGACATCTCGGAGCCGACTACTCCTTCTTTAATAAGCAGCCTTGTAACTCCAAGACCGGCCTATGGTGTTTTTGTTGTTGATTCTTATGCTTATATTGCAGCAAGTGACTACGGACTCTGTGTAATTGATGTATCCAATCCATACTATCCATATATTGCGGGCTATTATAATTGGGATGGGGTGGCAGTTGCAGAGAAAGTATATATTCGAGGTCAATATGCTTATGTAGCAGCTCTGACAGGAGGATTATACATTTTTGACATTTCACATTTCTCAGGAATAAGCGAGTCAGAAACAAAAATACCTAAAAAACTGGTTATTTCTGCCTATCCCAATCCGTTCAATTCGTCGTGTGCCATCACCGCGCTTGCGGGAGCGGATGTGGAAATATACAATTTGCGGGGAAATGTGATTGTGACCCCCTTCGGTTCCGCAAAAGCGGAACCTCTGTCCCCTTTATCAAGGGGGACAGGCCGAAGCGCAGGCGAAGGTCAGGGGTTTTTTATCTGGACACCCGACAAATCGATTTCATCTGGAATATATCTTGTGCGAGCGACAATGGATGATGGACGGACGACGGAGAGAAAAATAGTGTATTTGAGATAGAATTTGAGCGGACAGAATGGGAGCGACCTAACGAGCCGCGAAGCGTGGATGGTCAAGCCGAAGGCTTGCGAAACGGACTGTGTATTTGAAATAGAATGGAAATCCGGAAACCCACAATACCTCCTCTGGATTCCCAATCGAGTTGGGAATGACACCGCACCCCATTTGTCATTCCTCCCGCCTTAGTGGGAGGAATCCAGAGCGGTGGGCGGAGGTGAAAATATACGATTTGCGAGGAAATGTCGGATGGCGTAAAATTTCGAACTTTGAAATGTTTCACTTCGTCTTTTCCCAAATGTCAGATGCCATAAATGAACTGCGCACGAGTGGTCCTGCAAACACTCTTTTGAAGTTCAAAACGCTTTCGCCAAATTCGGCATATTTTTCGAAATTTTTGGGATGAACGAAACGCTCGACGGGAAGATGTTCCGGAGATGGCTGAAGATACTGCCCGATTGTAACAACATCGACACCGGTGTTTTTTAAATCGCGCAGGAGGGAAAAAATTTCATCGTCGGTTTCACCGAGACCGACCATAAAGCCGGATTTTATTATGGAATTTGAATGTTTGCTCGCATAATTCAGTATCATAAGTGAGCGTTGATAGTTAGCCTGTGGGCGAGCGAGCGGATATAGTCGTGGAACTGTCTCGACATTATGATTAAAGACATCGGGTCGTTCGGAAAGCACGGTTTCGATTGCGTCGCGATTGCCGAGAAAATCGGGCGTTAGAACTTCTATTCCCGCGTCGGGCAATTTTTCCCGTATCTGCCTGATTGTTTCTGCGAAATGTGCTGCTCCGCCATCGGGGATGTCATCTCTCGTAACAGAAGTTACCACGACATATTTGAGGTTCATTTTTTGAGCGGCATCGGCGACACGGCGCGGTTCATCGGCATCGAGAGATGTAACTTTGCCGTTTGCGATAGCACAAAAGCGGCAGTTTCTGGTGCACACATTGCCCATAATTAAAAATGTCGCCTGACCGTTGCTATAGCACAAATTTCGGTTTGGGCAGTGCGCTTCTTCGCAAACAGTATGCAGCGATAAATTTTTCAGCACGCGCCGAACATCGCCGAGACTATTCGTGGCGGACATCTGCCATTTTTACCAGTCAGGTTTCCTGACAATTCCCATTATATATAG
>JALTEE010000301.1 GCA_027007865.1 bacterium | reverse complement strand
CAAAATCTGCAAAACAGTTCGTGTATATTTTCAGGAAAAGCGCAGGAAAAAATCGTGGAATATTTTTTGCAATCGATAAGCGAAGACGAACTTATCGAAGCTGCGTTTCGTGTGGCAGAGTATGCGAAAAATGCAGGCGCATCCCTTGTTCACGCACTCGTGCCATTTATCGAATGGGCGAAAATTCTTATCAAAGTCGCCGATGAATTGCCAATCGATGTGGAAATATTTGTCGAAAGCACAGATGTAGAACAAGTGAAATCTCTGGGTTTGAAACAAATCGGCGGATGCTTGCTCCTCGACGGTTCGTTCGGTTCCCACACCGCAGCAATTTCGCAACCATACAGCGACGACCCGCAAAACAATGGCATTTTATACTTCTCCGACGATGCATTGAAAAGATTTTTCCAAGCGGCGCTCGACAACGATTTATCCGTTGCGATGCACGCCATCGGCGACAGAGCAATCGAGCAATTTTTGCACACCGCAGAATTAGTTTCGGGAAAGAATCCGTTGAGAAAATGGCGCATCGAACACGCCGAGTTGATTTCTCCGCAGCAAATCGAGCGTGCGGCGAAATTGGGGCTTACTCTTTCGGTTCAGCCCGCATTCGAAGCGAGATGGGGCGGACCGAATAAACTTTATTCGCAACGGCTCGGCAAAAGATGGCAAAATACAAATCCGTTCAAATCGGAAATCGATGGGAAAATTCTTTTACTCGGCGGTTCCGATTCATATATCACGCCAATCGACCCTATCGCAGGAATTTTTTCAGCGATGCACCATCCAAATATTGCGCAGCGTCTAAATTTCGACGATGCGCTCGCTATGTTTTCCAAAAATGCGGGAATATGGGCAGGCAGCGATTTTGGCGAACTCAAAATCGGCGGTTCCGCAAAAGGCACGATAATCGAAGGCGGTTTCGATGACGAAAACCCTCCACATTGGAAATATTTTCAATGCAATGTAGAATAAATTCCATAAAGCTTCGTTCACTAAAATAATCCTTTAAAAAATCATCTGAAATGCTATGTTATGAAAAAGAGGTTTAATCTATGGCAAAATCGATGGAACAAAACTATCGCCGCTTCCTCGACCCTGTCGTTCTTGCGAAAATCGGCAACCTCGAAATGATTGCCCGCTTTGTCGTCGAGGGATTTTTAGTCGGACTGCATAAAAGCCCCTATCACGGCTTTTCGGTGGAATTCGCCGAATATCGTCAATACAATCCAGGCGACCCGCCAAAAGCAATCGACTGGAAAGTGTTCGCTCGCACCGACAGATTCTATGTCAAAGAATTCGAAGAGGAAACTAATCTGCGCTCATACATAATGCTCGATAAGAGCGCATCGATGGGCTTTTTAAACGATGGCAGAATATCTAAACTGGAATATGGGCGCTTTTTCGCAGCAGCACTGGCATATTTGATGGTCAAGCAAAAGGATGCCGTAGGACTGCTCACATTCGACGAAAAACCTGACCAATTCGTTCCGTCGTCGATGACGAAAACACAGTTGATGGAACTGTTAAAAGCGCTCGATAGAACGAAATGCACAGGGAAAACGAAAATCGATTCCACATTTCCAGCGCTTGCGGAAAGATTGAAAAAGCGCGGGCTCGTCGTTATAATTTCAGATTTGCTCGACGACCCCGACAGAATAATGAATTCCCTAAAACACTTTCGCCACAAGGGAAACGAAGTCATCGTGTTCCACATTCTCGACCCTGCTGAACTGTCGTTCGATTTCAAAAAGGAAGCGCAGTTCGTCGATATGGAAACAGGAGAAAAACTGCCGATTCAGCCGTGGATGGTGCGGGACGAATATCGTAAAAGCATATCCAAATTTTTCGATACGATAAAATATCGCTGTCAGGAATATGGCATAGATTACAATCTCATCACCACAGACAAACTATACGATATTTCTCTCCTTGCATACCTGCACAAAAGAAAAATGTTGTATTGACAAATCGACAAAGCGAGAAAAAACAATGTGCGTCTATTATCCAAAATCGAAGGTTGAAATTCACGGCACAGAAGCCCGATATTACGATACGATAATGAACATCGTAACATTCGGCATTTACAGCCGTATAATGCGAAGCGGAATCGCTGCGATGAACATCGGC
>JALTEE010000300.1 GCA_027007865.1 bacterium | reverse complement strand
AAGTGATGTCGTTCATTCAATCGGAAGGACGAAACGCATCCTCGGAACTTGCCGAAAAGCGTGGAGTTTTCCCGAACTTTCCAGGCTCAATTTTCGACCATCCCGAGGGCAAAAAGATGCGAAACGCCACAGTTACAACAATTGCGCCAACAGGAACAATTTCAATAATCGCAGGAACACCATCAGGCATCGAGCCGCTGTTTGCTCTCGCATTCGCGCGAAATGTTCTCGGCGGGGAAAGATTGGTCGATATCAATCAAGTGTTTATGAACGAACTTCGAGAACGAAATCTGTATTCCGACGATTTGGTAGAAAAAATTATCGAGAAAGGAACGCTCCGCGATATTGAGAATATTCCAGATGATATGAAACGAAACTATGTCATCGCCCACGATGTCACTCCCGAGTGGCACATCAAAATTCAAGCAGCATTCCAAAAATACACCGACAACGCCGTATCGAAAACGATTAACTATCCGAACAACGCCACACCAGACGACATTCGCGAAGGCTATTTACTCGCATATAAAACTGGTTGCAAAGGCGTAACTGTCTATCGGGACGGTTCGCGGAGTATGCAAGTTCTCACTGTCGGCGGAAAGGAAAAGGAAAAACCTGAAAGCGCAGTCCTCGCACGCTCGGACAGACAAGTCAGAAAACGACCCGCAATCGTTCAAGGAATGACATTCAAAATCAACACGGGCTGCGGAAACTTATATGTTACAGTAAATGAAGACCAATACGGACCCTTCGAAGTATTCGCACACCTCGGAAAAACAGGCGGTTGCGCATCCAGCCAATCAGAAGCACTTTCGAGAATGATTTCACTCGCACTACGGTCGGGAATTCAACCCGAAGAAATCGTGAAACAACTCAAAGGAATTCGCTGTCCAAGCCCGATGTGGGACAGAGGTGAAATGATTCTATCCTGCCCCGACGGAATATCGAAAGCGCTCCAATGGTATCTCGGGCTGAGCGAAAAAAAGCAGGGAACATTGTTTCCACCTGAAACAGAAAATGCCGAACTTCACCTTGCCGCAGATGATACTCCCGAGCCCGTGAACGGAACCACTCCGTCGATGGAAATCCCGTTTGTTGCCTGCCCCGAATGCGGAGCGAAAATGATAATCGCCGAAGGATGCGCAACTTGCCCCGCTTGCGGTTATTCCAAATGCAGCTAAAAGGTTCAAAGTTCCAAATTCAAAATTCATCGGAAAAGAAGATAAAGACTACCCTTAAAAATAAACTTTACCCGAATTGAAGCAAAAACCATCGGAAGCGAAAATCTAATTTACTCTTTTAATCTCGTTAATCCCGTTTTAAATATTCTTCTTGCGCAGTGAACTTTCACAACGGATTATTATCACACCCAAATTGCATAATTAAACAATTTAATATGACGATTATTCTATGGCTCATAGGAATTCTCCTCGCTCTAATCGCAATCGTTTTACCCATTCCCGTTGGAATAAGATGGCATCGAGAAAAGAACGAAAAATCACGATGGAGAATTTCCTTTTTATTCGTATCTATCGGCTCCGATGGATTTCGCATCTTCAAAAAACGGTTTCCTTTTCGCAAATCCAAAGAGAACAATGTGGAAAAAATCGCAAAAGAGAAGTCGGCGGAAATAATCGGCAAAAATGCTAAAACAGCGATGGCGGATGAAGCCGAAACGAAAAAGAAAAAAGCAGGAAAAATTCCTGCAAATAAAGTTCGATTTTGCCGATATGAAATTCTTTCTCGACCATCGCAAACTTGCAATCGATGTTCTGTCGCTCGTAGCGAAATTTTTAATCGATATTGTCGGCGGGTTTCGAATTTCCAAAAGCAACATAGCGGTTTATGCCGCAGCAGAAAATCCGTATCACCTCGGTATCGCTTGCGCTGTTCTATATCCTGTTGCGGAATTTATCCCGAAGAGATTAAATTTTTCATTCATTCCCGATTTTTCATCTGCGGAAAATATTTTAAAAATATTCGGCAAATTTTTTGCAAAAACGCGTGTATATAAATTGATGTGGACTTTGATATTATTCGTTTGGAGATTGCCGAAAATTAAATTATATAGATTTTATCGAGCGATGAAATCTCGAAAGCGATAATTCAACATTTTTCAGGAGGTATTTATT
>JALTEE010000299.1 GCA_027007865.1 bacterium | reverse complement strand
CAGGTGTACAGGGCAGCCTTTTCTCCAGGAGTTCCCCTTCAGCATACGCTGTTTGACCTGCGGAGTGATTTTCGAGATATGTGCATGATATTCGGCATGCAGGATGGTAAGGCAGAACAGATACAAAACTAAAATCATTTTTTTCATGAGACGGATCTTTCCTTTATCGGATAATTATAGCATAGTTGCGTAATGGTACAAGAGCCAAAAACAATAATATCTTAGTTTTAGTTTTGACAGAAGAGATGAGGCAAGATAACTTGTATTAACTTATCCGGATTTAGCACATTTTTAGCACATTTTTTTGCTATACTTGTGTATGGGAAGTGTATATTCTCAAATTTTTATACAGGAGTTAGAAATGAAAAAAAGCAGATTGTTAATACCAATTGTATCTTTTGCATTGGTAGGGGGAGTCTTAACCGGTTGTGGAGGTGGTAGTGATGGAGGAGGTGTTTCTCCAACGCCACCACAAAACACAGGATTGAGCAGTGAAAAAGTTGGTCAGTTTGCATCAAAATTATCTGAAAGTATGGGATGTTCATATACGCCGGTAGCAGAAGCACAGAATACGGCAAACAGTAGTATGAATACGACAATGGAAAAATCCGTAAGCATTATAAAAAAGGTAATACTGCCACAAGGAATCGTAACTAATAATCTTTTAACATTAAGCAATTTACCCAACGATACAAGTTCATATCCAGGTGATTGTGGAGGAGAAGCCATTATAGATGCAAATGAACAAACGGGAACCCTGCTTGTTACATTAAACAATTATTGTACAGAAAATGCTGACTATGGTGGAATTAAAACTGTGCTTGATGGTTCAGTAGATATTGCTTTTCAGCAAAAAGACACGTCTATGCATATTCAAGCTTCAACGGTTGATCCACTGAACATCAAAGCTACCAATCCTGAAACAAAAGAAAAAACTGATACCACAATTACGCTAAATACTTTAATTATAGATGCTACTGGAAAAGCAGATAAGCTCTATGAAGAAGTAAGTACTTCATTATCCTATGAAAAGATAGATGTTTCTGCAGTATCAATTGGTATTGTTGACAATATTGGTGGAACAAAAATCTCCATTACTGATCTTCAGGGTTCGGTTGACCTTGTAGCTAAAACAGCCCGTTTTAATGCAACAGTTGATGCATTAAATAATGATACGGGGCCTCTGAAAATAAATGGCAATGCTAATGCTGATGGCAGCGTAGCAATTGATGCAACCGATATAAATGGCAAAAAAGCTACTCTACAATCTACAGATACAAAAGGTATATTTAATGTAGGTTTTGATGGGAAACCCGTTGGTAAAATGGATTGTTCCATGGTAAGTATGCCAAAAGTCTAATATAAGTACAGGCTAATTTAACAATAGTTCCTTCCTCTCCAAGGAGGAGCTATACATAAGGGAAAAGGGGTAACAAAGATGGGGGCTATCATTTTCCGTTATGCATTTCGCAATGTCATCCGTACACCGTTGCGTTCTTTTTTCACACTTTTTTCAGTCGCATTGATCATTATGCTTTACACCGTACTGACAAGTATCGGTAATTCTTTTACCCAACAGATATCTACAGTTATTAAACAACAGGATATTGATGTTGTTGTTCAAGCGAAATATGCATCAACACCGGTCACATCTATTATAAACGATACAACAGTCGACAGCATCATACATCTTGACGGTATCCATGCTTATGATTCAATGTTGATAGGCCGTAAACGCCTGTACGGGAAATCATCGGTTTTTATTTTGGGAGTTTCCAATTTTACGGTATTCGCACAGCGTTTAGGTTTCAATATTATTAAAGGACGTGCCTTACATAATACTGCGCTGGAAATTGTTGTTGGAAATAAAATGGCTGGAATCTATCATTTGAATGTTGGTGATGAAGTTGAGCTTAGCAGCGGTAAAAAATATTTGATCGTCGGTATTTATTCAAGTTGGCTCAATTTTTTAAATTCAGGTGTCATATGTAGTTTGAAAGATGCCCAACACCTCATGAATAAACCGGATAAGACAAGTTTACTTTTTTTAACACTTGATGATACAACCAGAACAAACGAAATTGTGCAAAAGATCAATAAACAATTTCCTGAAATGAGAGCCATTGAAAGTCAGCAGCTCCCGGATTATATGGGACCGATTAAAAACATATTCTATTTTTCCAAAATAGTATCAATAATGACACTCTTCATAGCTATTGCGGTTCTGCTCAATACTTTTATTATGGCCATTAGTGAACGTACAAGAGAAATTGGCATATTGAGTGCGATGGGGTGGTCACGTTTTATGATCGTTTCAATTTTTTTGGTGGAAGCTTTACTGCTCTCTTTGGGAGGGGGGATAATCGGTTATCTGTGTTCGTATCCTGTCATGACAGTTTTACTGAGCAAGTTTGCAAATATCAGCATGTATATTCCGGAAGCGCCAAGTCTGGCCATATTTTTCAATGTTTTAGAAATGTCTCTTTTTATAGGCTTGTTCAGTGCCCTGTTCCCGGCACTTTACGGTACCAGAATCAATATTTCAAAAGCGATACGCCATGAATAGTCTTATTGAAGTAAAAGATCTTTATAAAGTTTATGACAACGGCCTTATTCAATCATTGAATGGCATAACCCTTACTTTGAAGGCAGGAAAAATTTATGCACTGATGGGAGCATCCGGATGTGGAAAAAGTACGCTTCTCAATCTTATTGGTACACTGGACAGTCCCACAAGCGGTGAAATACTTTATGATGGAAAATATTTGAATGAAGTGCGATCACTCTCGACATTCCGACGTGATTTCATTGGCTTTGTTTTTCAGTTTCATCATCTCATTCCCGTGTTGACCCTGCGTGAAAATGTAGAGTCTGCTTTGCTTTCCAACCGTAAGGTTTCAGCCAAGGAACGTCGAGAACGTGCAGTCGCACTTCTTGATGAAATGGGGATTTTACATCGTGCTGACTCCTATGCAGCCAAGATTTCCGGTGGTGAGCGACAGCGTGGTGCTATTGCCCGGGCATTGGTAAATAATCCAAAAGTTCTTTTGGCTGATGAACCGACTGGAAATATTGATTCAAAAACATCAAAATTGATTTTAAAAAAATTACGTGATCATGTTGAACAAACAGCAGGGACCATATTGATCGCTACGCATGACAATGATGTGGCAGACATAGCTGATGTGATCATTAAAATGGAAGACGGTAAGATCATTTCACAAGAAGAAAACCCTCGTATGGAGAAAAAATGAAAATACAAAAAATAACAAATATAGATCTTTTTACCCTGTTCAATTCCCTGTTGTTTCTTATGATGACTAAATTTGTCTATTATGATAGATTCATTACCTATAGAGGTGCGGCTAATATTCATGAATTTTATTTTTATGCTGCCGTTATTTATGCGGTCATACTTTTCTTTTGGGTAAAATTGCGTCATATGAAAATATCTTTTTATATCTTGATTCTATTTGAGATAATGATATTGTTACATTTTGCCGCTGCTTTTGTAGAAGTAGATGGGCATAGATTATATGATTTACGCCTTTTTGACATAAGATTTGATAAATTTGTGCACTTCACCAATGCTTTAATAGGAACGATCATAACTATCTATTTTTTTCAAAAAAATCAATGTCAAATGACAAAATTCATGTTAATGATGACAGTTTTTAGTGTTTTAGGTATTGGCGCAATTATTGAGATAGCTGAATACATTGTCACATTAACAGTAGCAAATAATGGTGTTGGCGCTTACAATAACAATATGCTTGACCTTGTTGCAAACCTATTTGGATCAGTTGCAGCGGTATTGCTCTTTAAATATATATTGAAAGACTATATGAATGGCAATCGGGAACAAGTTGCTTCATAGTTTTTATTGTGCTTAAAAATATTATAAACCTGTTGTACAGGACATAAAGGCTTAATATGAGAAAAAAATCAGATTATATGGAACATAGGCGTAATGTTCTCAAGTTAATGATGTTAGGGTCCGGTGCTCTCATCGCTCCGGGTATCTTGACCGGATGTGGTCATGGAGACCGGAAAGAAGTGCCTGACACAAAAATCACTTTTCCCCAGTCGGTTGCCTCCGGTGATCCACGTGCAGACAGTGTGATCCTCTGGACCCGTATCGAAGACGCTGAAAAAAGTGAAGAAAATCTGACTGTGACCCTGGAAATGTCACTTGATGAAAATTTTAAAGATCTTTTACTCACTAAAGAGGTAACGGCATATCATGAGTATAGCCATGCGATCAAGATCAGGATCGATCAGTTGGAGCCTTACACCTATTACTACTATCGGTTTAAATATAATGATATATACTCAAATACAGGACGCACAAAAACTGCACCTTCAGAAGAGAGTGATACAGATATAAAATTTGCTTTTATCTCTTGTCAGGATTATATCGGAAGATACTACAATGTATTTGCACATATGTTGCAACAGGATGATTTTGATTTTATCGTGCATTTGGGAGATTATATTTATGAAACCAACGGTGAACCTTTATCTCAGATAACGGGTAATGAAAGACAAATTGTATTTAGAGATAAAGGGGGAACGATCAAGTTTGAGAATTATGATGCAGCCCGGTCTATAGATAATTACAGACAGCTCTATCAGGTATATCGCGGCGATCCGATGCTTCAAAAACTGCATGAAAGATTCCCAATGGTCGCAATCTGGGATGATCATGAATTCAGTAATGATAATTTCGGGGCAAACAGTAATTATTTTGGAGATAAAAGAGATGAGAGAGATGTAGAACGTTTTCATAATTCCCAAAGGGTTTACCTTGAGTATATGCCTATGGAAGTGGGATTAGACAGGAATGGAATGATGAGTCCACAGAGTGACGTGATACTGGATGATGATAATGAAGTGGTCATTTATCGAAATTTTAATTTTGGTTCAAATATGGACCTTATTTTAAGTGACTATCGTTCATATCGTCCTGATCATCTTATCAGAGAAGATGCTTTCCCTGCGACAGTCTTTGCAGATAAGGATACCCTGATCACACACTTTGGGGATGCATTTTACAATGATCCTGAGCAAAAAAAGTATTTTGGTGCCTATATGGATGTAGATACCTATAACAACGGCTCCTTTGCTCCTGTACTGAAAAAGATCACAAAGCTGATGTATGAAAGTGAAGGACTAAGCAGTCATGAAGCAAAAAACAGGGCAGACACTGTCATCCAGGGGAACCTAAATGCCCATTACTGCAATGAGATGATCAAAGCATACAATGCATCTCCTTTAGGTATTATTAATAAAGAAGAGCTGATTTATGAGGATGATTCAAAACTGGATCAAATGGATAAGGGATTGGCATATATCAATGCCGGGAAAATAGATCTTTTTGCCGCAGCAGGTATTGGTGCAAGGTATATGGTAGTCAAAGAGGTTTTTGATATCTATATCAAGTTAAAACAGCTTGAAGGCAGTATAGGCAGTGTTTATGGAGAGGAACAGGAAAAATGGATAAATGACACTTTGAATATGTCCATTGCCTCTTGGCGGGTATATGCTTCCTCTGTCTCCCTAACACCAATGATCATCGATTTAAAAGACTTCAAAGGTATAGATCCTGTTTTGCAAACAGAGTATTATCTTAATCTCGATCAATTTGATGGATTTAAGTTTCAAAAAGAAAAACTTTTAGAACATCTCAAAATCAGACCTTCCGTGATTATTTCCGGAGATATACATTCTACCTTTGTTACAGACCATCATAATGTTGTCGAATTTACCGGATCTTCTGTTTCTTCCTGCACTTTTTCTGAAGCATTACCGAAGTATATCCAATCCAGTAACATATCTGACTATGTAAAAGATATTAGCACAATAATGAAAACATTAGATATCGATCGGTTGCTTTTAAACAGCAATATAGCCCAAAATGATAAAAACCCAGATTTTGCTCTTATTAAAACTGTAGATATGAAGAGCAATGCATATGTTACGGTTAACGTCGATTCAAAAAATATACAAAGTACCGTATATAGTATCGATGCCCGTAAATCTGTTGATAACTTATACAGGACAAAGAGCATCGATACTTACTTTGATCTAAAATCTTTTCAGGTTTCTCGTCAAAGTATGAATATATCCCAAGATTAAACGGACCATCATATTTGTTTGCTGCATATAACAGTTGAATTTACAGAGGATCGATCGTAAACTTGTATCCGCGTCCGGGAACTGTTTCTATAAATTTATGCTTAAGTTTTTCCCGGAGTCTTTTTACAAGTGTTCTTAGTGTATTGGCATGGGGAAATTGATTTGGCCAAATAGTCTGCTCTATAAGGTACAAGTCAGTAATTTTATTTTTATTTTGCATAAAAAGCTCCATAAGTTCACTCTCTTTTTTAGTCAAATGAATCGGTTCATTACAGCAATAAAGCATATCATGTCGAGTATCGTAGCAAAACTCATTATCCAAAAAAATATGTCTTACCTTATCTTGTGTGGTCAAGGGAATATGGTGTCTTTTCATTGTGGCAATTTTCAATGAAACACGAAGCTCTTCCTGATTAAAAGGTTTTGAAAGATAGGCTACAGGGTCAAGTGCAATAGCCCGGTCAACATTGTAGTCATCCATATGGGCCGTGAGAAAAATAATTTGGATATCATTATCTATCTTTTTCATTTTTTCTGCAGTTTCGATCCCGTCTACATCCCCTTTGAGACAAATATCCATTAAAACGATATCTATTGTTATATCTTCTGCAACAGTAAGTGCGTCTTTTGCATTGGAACAGATACCAACAACACTGTAACCGAAATTTACTATCAGGTTTTCTATTTCCATGGCAACAATACTCTCATCTTCTACAATCAATACTTTCATTGCACTCATAAAGTAAACCTTATTATATATTTTGTTTGATGCTCGGTAACAACTTCCCATGTTCCTTCAAGCTGATTCTGTATCAGGGTTTGGATAAGTTTAAGTCCAAGGTTTTGATGTTTTTTATCAAAATTAAATCCTGATCCGTTATCTTCAACAATTAAAGTATAATGTTTTTCTTTTTCCTTCAGCTTAACGGCAATCATACCTTTATGCCCTTTAAAAGCATGTTTATAGGAGTTTGTCACCAGTTCATTGATAAGAAGTCCGACATAAATAGATTCTTTAATAGGCATAGTAGCATGCACGTCAGTAACGAGTTCAATAGCGTCTTCATAACGATTATAGGACTCTGAAATATCTGATAAAAG
>JALTEE010000298.1 GCA_027007865.1 bacterium | reverse complement strand
GCTCGGCGGAGCATTCGCCGGTGCGATACTATTCATCGGGTTCTTCGTCGGGACATCGCTGTTTCTTGTTCCTGTGGCATTTTTTGGCGTGGCATCGTCGCTAAAAGGTTTTAGAGTGTTTGCTGCAATCGCATCTGTTGCGATTGGAATGTGGTTTTTTGCGCAGGGCGCGAGCGGATTGGTGCTGTTCTATAATGTCAGTATTAGAAATGCCAATTATTCGATTGTCGGTTTGCCGAGTGCGAAAAATATATGGCTCGTATCCGACGACGAATGGGGAGACACTCTATCCGCAGATATAAAAAAATATGCTGAAGCGAATGTTTTAAAAATATCTCCCGCTGCAGTCGATTCGGTCGCAAATGCTGCCGATACATTGGACATCGCAATTATTCTTACGGATAGCGTCTCGGATAGTTCATTAGTGCGCAAAATCGGTGTGATAAAATTCATAGGCGAAAAAAATTCACAAACTATATTGCAATTTGCAAAATTTTTGAGTATCTATAATTTCAAGAAAAGATATGGGCGAGGATTTATTTTCAATTGGAGTGCAGATGGTTCGCAGACGCAGACCAAATAGAAATGTGCGGAAGAAAAAGCATCTTCCGTTGTGGATATGGCTCGTTATCGGCATCGCTGTTGTCGCTGGGATTTTGCTTATTTTTCTTGACGGCGGAACTCGTAAAACTAATACCGCCGAGAGCGAAAAGAAAAACGCCATTGCGCAGACCGCACAGAAAGAGCCATCGTCTATCGATTTTATAATAAGAATCGATGGCGCAATACAGCAGGCGGCGCTCGATTTGGGCGTGAGCGATAACAATATAAGTTGGAAGCGCAATAAAGATATCGAGCAGTTCCCCGGCACGAAATTTTCTGATATAACGATTAAGGTGAGCAGCGCATTTCCGATGGCGCATATAAATTATGTAATTCAGCACACGATTACTGATTCGGGTGGCAGAATAATGGATGCGTTCGAGAAGAAGTCCGGCTCGGAGATGTTTCTAAAAGTTGGATATGGCGGTATTTTTACGCATCAGATAAGAGTTAGAAGACGCAACAGTGTTATGATTAAGCCAGCCTATGTGGCGCTACTAATAGATGATTTCGGATACTATCCTGTTCCCATAGCAAGAAAATTTTTCGACTTGTCCCGTTCCGACAGGATAAAATTCGACGCAGCGATTTTGCCGAACGGCGAATATACGCAGTATATTCTTCGCGAATTGAAGGAGCATCCCGAAATCGAGCGAATGGTTCACATTCCGATGGAGCCGAAGGCGTATCCGAAAGTGAACCCCGGTGAAGGAGCGATTTTAGTTTCTATGAGCGATAACGATATACTTCGACAGACGCAGAAGGATATCGAATCGATTCCTGGTGCTGTCGGGGCAAACAACCATATGGGTTCGCGCGCAACGGAGAACAGCAGAGTTATGTATCAAGTTCTTCGAGCAATCAGAGATGCGGGACTTTTTTGGGTGGATTCGCGAACGACGACACATTCCGTCGGCGAAGAAGTCGCCACATCGATGAAAATCCCCGCAATATCTATCGACCACATAATAGACCCGCCGATAATTTCCACAGATGAAATCGAGCAGCGGCTTTTCAAATACTGTATGTCCGCTCGTAGAATGCCCGCAATGGTGATAAATTGCCACTGTTCCGACACAACATATCAAATTTTGAAACGAGATATTCCTACTCTGAAAAAATACGGGATAAAATTTATCACCGTGTCGGAAGCGATGGCAAAGAAAAAGGTGAACTAAGCGGGGGAACGACAGTAAGTTTTTTAATTTTGCAGGAACCATCATAGAGCAATAAATGAAGGCGCAAAATGAGAGCACTATCTTTTTCCTAATCGAAATTGCTTAAAAATATCATTTATTTCAGATATGCAAGAATACAAAGGGGGAAATAAAAACGCTTATCAAAATACTAAAAGACACCTATTTTGCAGAAGTTATTAGAATAATTTTGCTCGACAAATTTTTAATAGTAATTATCATTGGAAAAATGAAAGAGAAAATTAGCAATGTCAATTAGGGAAATAAAATGAAAATACTGATTTTTACGACTTTAATTTTTGTAGTATTTCTGCAATATGCTACTGCCTATGAA
>JALTEE010000297.1 GCA_027007865.1 bacterium | reverse complement strand
GGCAGATTGTATTTCAATGCGAGATTAAGATGCGATTCGAATAATTTTTTTTGATTATTTCTGTCAGCAAAATTATAGTGATAATCCAGACCGGTTTCACCAATCGCTACTATTTTGTGGTTTGATTCAATCAAATTTTCCAAAGCGTCAGCGGATTGCATTTTATCCGCTTCGTGCGGATGAATTCCGACAGATGCGAATATGTCGGAATATTCATTTGCGAGCCTTGCTGCATTGACACTATCGTCAGCTGTTGTTCCTACGGTTATGATTTTTTCGACACCCGCTTGTTTTGCTCGTTCGAGTACATCTGTTAGCTGCTTAGCAAGCGGATTAAATGTCAAATGTGCGTGCGTGTCAATCAGGTTCATAGCTTAGCCTCAAAAGCATTTTCTTCATATTCGATTTTAATATCATTATCATCAATCATCTTAATCGTAACAATATCGAATCTGGCGGGAACATCGTAAAGTTTATATTCGCTCAAAAAACTTTTCGCGGTTTTGACAAGTCGTTTTTGTTTATTCCTGTCAACGTGTGTTTCAGGGTTACTTTCTTCGGAACGCGATGCCTTTACTTCGACAAAGACCACAAAATCTCTGTCCTGCATTATAAGGTCGATTTCGCCGACACTACGCCTATAATTTCTGCATATCAGTTTCATCTTTTTCTTTTTGAGAAACTTCTCAGCTGCCTGCTCCGCCCATCGGCCAAATTCCTCGTGCGAAAGTTGCGAAAGGGTTTTTCGTCGCAATAATTTTCCGATAAATTTCCACATCGCATTTTGAAAAAAAATAAAGGCATCGGGAATTTTATTTCTCCGATGCCAATAACGCCTTACGTCGGTAATTAGATTTATTCGCTGACAGCAGCTTCTGCTTCCTGAACCGCTTGCTGAACTTTGTTTGTTTCCTTGGTCTGTTTAGCTTTTTTAGAACGTGCAACTCTAAGCTCTCTGACCTTAGTAGCTTTTCCTTTTCTATCACGCAGATAGTATAGTTTGGCACGCCTGACTCTACCTTTGCGCTTAACCTCTATTTTTACGATACTCGGACATAACAACGGCCAAGTTCGCTCGACACCTTCTTCGTTGACTATTCGTCTGACGGTAAAGGTCTCGTTTGCACCTCTGCCTTTTCTTCGGATAACCGTACCATTAAATACCTGTATCCTCTCCCTATCACCTTCTTTTATCTTTATGTGCACATCGACGGTATCACCGATATTAAATTCGGACAGTTCCTTCTGCTGATAATATTTTTCTTCCACTGCTAACAATGCTGGCTTAATCATTTTTATATTCCTCTCATTCTTTTTAGTCTTTTTCTCTTACTTCTACTTCAATTACTTGTTCGATTACTTGAAATTTTATATTATACAAATTTCATCTCTACTTATCAAGTAAATCCGGTCGTCTTTGTCGAGTTCTTTTTAAAGCCTGCTCTTTTCGCCAATTTTCTATTTCCGCGTGGTTTCCGCTCAATAATACATCCGGCACCTTCATTCCGCGGAAATCTCTCGGCCTGGTGTATTGAGGATATTCGAGCAGATTATCGGAAAACGATTCATCTTCCGTCGATTCCTCATCGCCAAGCACGCCAGGCAGTAGCCTAACCACCGCATCGACAAACACAATAGCTGCCGATTCTCCACCGGAAAGCACATAATCGCCAATAGAAATTTCCATCGGCTTTAAGCCTATTCTTATTCGTTCGTCAAATCCTTCGTAATGTCCTGCGATTATCAACAATCTTTCCTTCGCAGACAATTGACGAACAAGCTGTTGATTCAGCTTTTGCCCTTGTGGCGTCAGCAGGATTCTCGTCGCCTTTCGCTCATCCTGCTTTTCCACCGCTTGCACCGCATCGAAGACGGGCTGAGCTGCTAATACCATTCCCGGACCACCACCAAAGGGCTTATCATCTACCTTGTGATGCTTATCTTCGGTAAATGCACGTATGTCCGTGCAAATTATCTCTATGAGTTTTTCCTGCCTCGCTCTGCCGATGATACTCTAATTCAGAAAATCATCGACCTGCTGCGGAAATAATGTCAGAATATCTATTCGCATTTTAAAATAAATTTGAAATCTGAGATTTAGAATTTCAGATTTTCTTATTTAACCGGCACCCCTGCTTTAA
>JALTEE010000296.1 GCA_027007865.1 bacterium | reverse complement strand
ATACTTGCTAAAATATTCTTGTTTTCATTAAAATATAAATTATATTTTTCGAAAGTTAATCACCTGCATACAAGGAGGGTCGATATGAAACGGATATTCTTAATTATTATAATTGTCGCAGCATTTTCAATGATTTCTGCGTCATTTGCCGGGGAAAAAACATCGAAAGGCGAAAAGGAGTTAAACACAGAGCAGTTTGTGCCGCTCTATGTGGATTTATCGATTGCAGCGGAGCAATTTTTAGAGGATTCGCTAAAACTAGCAGAGGTGCAGGATTCGATATTCGCGGCACACAAGATTTCGCGGAAAGCATTCGATGATTTCCGGGCGAAAATGGACAGCGAACCAGAAAAATGGACACAAGTATGGAACAAAATCGTAAAAGAACTCGAACAGCGTGATAAAGAAGCCACAAAGAAAAAAATGGGAAAGAAAAAGTGATTTTACTCTGTTATCATTTGAAATAGCTGCATCTACCGATAAAAAAATAGCCTTGGACATAAATGATAGATACAGTGTCTCGCTGCATATTTTTCAATAAGATGATATTTCAGCAATCTCGTTATAATATAGGATAAAGATGCCGCCTGATTTCGTAAAAAATGTAAAAGAGATAAACTTCGGCGGTGAAAAATGGTTGCTGCTCGTGGACGACCCAATCGACGGGCAGACAAATATGGACAGAGATAGAGAATTGTTAAAATGGGCATATTCTGACGACGATGCGGTGCCTGTCCTGCGCTTTTTCCTGTGGAACCCGCCGACGGTTTCCATCGGTTTCGGGCAGCCGATGGAGCAGATAGACGCTCAAAAATGTGCGGAGCGAAAAATCCCGATTGTGCGCAGGCCCACAGGCGGACGAGCGATTTATCACCATAATGAATTCACATATTCGGTCACTTTACCGCCTTCGCACAAACTTTCGCAGTTAAATGTTCTTGGGACATACAACGAATTGAGCCGCGCACTCGCGCTGGGATTGCGAAATTTAGATATTCCAGCAAAACTTTCACGCGGGGAACCCGGCGCATATTCTAAAAATCCATCCTGTTTCTCATCGACATCGAGATATGAACTCGTCGTGAACGGGAAGAAACTTGTCGGCAGCGCTCAGCGGCGACGGCATAAAGCGGTTCTCCAGCAAGGCTCGATTATGGCGGGTTCACAGTATAAATTGCTCGCAGAAATCGTATCCGAAAACGGCGATGCTATTCGCAAAGAACTCGACCATCACAGCACATACATCGAAGAAATTTTAGGTGAAATCCCCAAATACGATGATTTCATAGATGCGATGATATCGGGTTTTGAAAAAGCATTTGAATAAAAGCGTGTCGCATACTATTTTGAACAAGTATGTAATAAAAACAATCGGAGAAAAATATGGCGGTTTTTTTCAAAAATATTTTTGGAACGCTTAACGATGAAGGAGTGAAATATCTTGTCGCTGGCGGAATTGCAGCTGTCCTTTATGGAGCACCACGATTCACCGCAGATATCGATATTATAATCGATTTATCGGAAGACAATGTTATAAAACTCGGAAGGGCTCTTGATAAAATCGGATATGTCCCGCGTGTTCCTGTGAAAATCGAAGATTTCGCAAATCCCGAAAAAAGACAAAATTGGATTGACGAAAAAAATATGAAGGTATTTCAATTCGTTAATGTGAAGCAATTTATGGAGAGTATCGATGTTTTTGTCAAGAACCCGATAGATTTTAATGCGGCATATTCGCGCCGCAAAGAACTAAAATTTCAGGGAATTATTATCCCGCTTGTGTCGTTGGATGATTTAATTTATCTTAAAAAAGAAGCGGCGCGCGCCAAAGACCTGGCGGACATAGAAACCCTCGAGGATATAAAAATGCAGAAAAAAAATGAACAATAGAAACACAAAATATTGGAATTTCTTCTACAATTATGACATAGAACAATTGAAGAAATTTATTTTGTTTTCTCCCGAAGAGAAACTTCAATGGATAGAAAAATATTTCGACTTTCTAAAAGAAGCGATGTTTCCGCAGGCAAAAGAAATCTGGCAAAAATATCGCAGCGGAGAGCTGAAATCTCCATACGACAAAAAATAAATGGAAAACCGCAAGTATGCTCGATATTCCGATTTTCACAATAAATATGTATCTC
>JALTEE010000295.1 GCA_027007865.1 bacterium | reverse complement strand
GAATTATGGAGGTGCGAGCTAACGCCCGCGCCTGTCCCGCAAAAACCTAACCTGGACAAGCCAGTACCAAAAAAAACTCAACGCCAAGTCGCAAAGAGTTTCTATGTTCTCTCTTCGCACCTCCTCTCCTTTTACATCGTTGCGTTTTCAAAGTCCATTTTTAACCAACCTTCGCTTACTTCGGTTCGAATTTAATTTCTTATACGTCGGCTAACTAATGGTAGATTCATGTTTTTCTTTGCGTCTTAGCGCTCCTGGCGGCTTTGCGTTAAATTTTTGCTCAGTGTAGTGGAAAAACTCTTGACAATGTCTGCTTTTTGGTGTATAATATGGACAGACCAGCAGATGGTATGTTGTATTTTTAACTATTCTGGAGATATGGGTTTCGTCCACATGGAGAGTACTTGTTAACCAGCGGCAGTGAGTATGCACAAGAGCAAAGGAGATAAGCACATTGGGGGCACAGATGGACTTGAAAGACAGGGTTTCCCTTGTTACAGGCGGGGCAGGTGGGATTGGAGCAAGCATTTGCGAGAAACTCGCAGCGTTAGGTTCATTCGTTTATGTTTGTGACATCAAGGGAGCGACGCAAGTGGCGGAGCGTATAAATGCGAGATACCAGAAGCCAAGAGCTGCGCCCGCGAAGTGTGATATATCAAGCAAAAAAGATGTTGAGGCCATGTATGGTCGCATCTCAGAACAAAGGGGTGGGGTAGATATACTCATTAACAATGCGGCGGTATATGGCCCTTTGGAATCCCATCACTTTCCTGAAATTTCGTACGAGGATTTTGTAAAAACAATTCAAGTAGATCTTTCTGGCGCTATGTATTGTACGCTCCTGGCACTTCCTAATATGAAACAGAAAGGTTGGGGTAGAATCGTCTTCACCGCCGCTCCGATGTCTTCTTCAGGAATTCCATCACCGTATCTTGCCGGAAAAGCTGGTTTTATAGGCCTCACAAAGTATCTCTCAATGAAATACAGTCAAAACGGTATATTGACATTTGCCCTGGCACTGAGGCATGTAGATACGCCGATGATAAGAAGGGTGATAGAAAGCAGAGGAGGAGATGTCAAAGAAGGCATTAAAGCGCTGCACAAGAAATCTTTGACTGGTAGAATGATCACCCCGGAGGAAGTAGCGGACATATATACGTACTTCATCCTAACTGCTTCCCCCCGTGTTAGTGGGACAATCATCCTTGCAGATGGTGGAATTACATATTTGCGATGAGAGGAGGGAAGACACAGTGAGGGAACTAACGGGGGATTATGAAGGCAAGAATTGTGTAGTGTTTGGGGCGAATAGCGTTATTGGCGCAGAGGTAAGCAAATTTCTTGCCTTGAATGGCGTTAATCTTGGCCTGGTAGACCTTTATTCTTATAGGGAGGATACTCTTGCAGAGGATATGGGAAGCTCCGGGGCTAAGGTCATTTATAAAACAGTCTTATCTTCCAGCGAAGATAGCTTTAAGAAAGCTGCGGCTGAGATAAGTGGTGATTTGGGTGGTATAGATTATTTGATTTGCGCATACTATTTTGAAGAAGAGAGGGAGAGGATAAACGAGGACAGTATTGGCATAGATACCTGGGATAGGTGGCTCAACCGGTGGGTGTTGAATTACTTTCTTGCTATGAAGGCAGTCATTCCACACATGGCCCAGAGGGGGGCCGGGAGGGTGATCTTTGTGAATACGACTACCGGGTATACCGGAGAGGGCGAAGGTGAAGGGGAACTCACTGGGAATGGGTCTATTTACGAGTGTGCTTCCTCGAGTGCTATAACGGGAATGATGACCTCGATAGCAAGGGACGTTATCCCTAAGGGGATTTCAGTCAATGGAATATCCCTTGACCCCGGTTATAGGGATGATATGGAAAGAATAACTTGGGCGATCAGGTTGTGGCTTTCGGGAATGTGTGAATATGCTTGTGCACAGATTCTTAGACTATATTAGGAGGTACTCCGGTGGATGATGCTTTGAAGCGCAGGATCTTGACAGAATGGGGGATCGATGGTTTGAGCTTCGATCAGCAGGTAGTTAGGATTTTCGAAAAGGTAAGAGACGTACCATTTGGGCAGATTGGCTCTAGAGATCCAAAAGATGTTTATGAACAGAACAAAGGGACATGCTCGGGGAAAA
>JALTEE010000294.1 GCA_027007865.1 bacterium | reverse complement strand
GGGCAAGTGTATGTCAATATTTTTTTTCGTCTGACACATATTATTTACAAATATATATTAAAAATATCGACAATAACTTTAACGGGAGCAACAAAATGCGCATATCTATCATCATTTCTATGTTGTGTATTATCTTTTTTTCAACATCATTCGGATATACGAATTTGACGCTGTCGCAGGTTCACGGCCGTCTTATTACAGGAGATACTCTTTTAATTCTCAATGTTCGCGAGTGGTCTAAATATTCTTCTGGACATATTGCCGAACCGAGCGGCTATCTTCCGTTAACACCAGCGTGTATGCCGTGGAACAGCGGTATTCTTTCAGCGGAATGTGGTCGTCTCCCGACCGATATAGATAATAGTCCACTGTGCACCGGGTGGGCGCAGTGCTTCCGCTTCTGCTTTCCTCGAAGGGCAAGGATTTATGAGGATTTTCAATAGTCTATTATTTTTCTGCTGCTCGCAGGATTAACTCTTTCATCTCTCGTGTTGCGCGCTCCATTCCAACAAGCGATGCCCGACAAACGATGCAGTGCCCGATTGAAAATTCCTCTACTGCAGCAATCGCCGCGATATTGACGACATTTTGATAATCTATTGCGTGTCCCACAGCGACGCCGAGTTTTTGTTTGGCTGCGAGATTTGCTGCGCGCTCGATTTTATCCAATTCCTCTAATTCTTTTTCGAAATCTTCTGAATCGGCATAGAATGTTGTATTGAGTTCCACGAAGTCTGCTGCGAGTTCAGCGGCGATGCGAACATTTGTCTCCGTTGGGTCGATGAATATCGAAACCTCGATTCCGCCTTCCTGCAATTTCCGAACTATCGGTTCGATTTCGCCGCTTTCCTGTTCGAGATTAAAGCCTCGTTCCGTGGTATTTTCACCGCTTCGTTCGGGAACGAGTGTCACCATATCCGGCAACGCTTTTAGCGCAATTTGCGCCATTCCTTCTGTGGCAGCCATTTCGAGTGTGAGGTGCGTCGAAACTGTCTGGCGCAGCAGGAAAAGGTCTCTGTCCTGAATGTGTCGCCTGTCCTGACGAAGATGTATCGTGATGCCATCTGCTCCGCCGAGCTCGGCGAGATACGATGCAAGCACAGGGTCGGGATATTTCGTCCCGCGCAGTTGACGAAGTGTTGCTATATGGTCAACATTCACCGATAATCTCGACATATATTCCTCCTAATTAGCGATTTATAAATATAATAATAATCATTCGATTAAATTTTTCAAAAGATTTTTCGTCTAATCTCGAAATTATGTAAAAAATTATCGCTCAATTTCGGCTTCGAGCGAGACATCGAGTTGCCGTGCAGAATGAGTGAGTGTTCCGACAGAGATAAATTCTACACCCGTTTCAGCATATTCTCGCACATTTTGCAAAACTATTCCGCCGCTGCATTCGAATGGAATGTTTTTGCCAATCTTTCTCCTTAAACCGATGGCATCTTTCACCGACTGTGGCGAAAAGTTATCGAGCATTATCCTATCGAGCGGATATTTTAGTGCGACTTCGAGTTGTGCAAGATTTGTTACTTCGATTTCTACAGGCACCGACAGCATTTCTCTGCTCATATACAATTTTTTCAGCACATTTTCGATTCCCCCCGCTGCTGCGATATGATTGTCTTTGACGAGTATCATATCGAAAAGTCCCATTCTGTGATTTTTTCCGCCGCCGCATACGACAGCGTATTTTTCCGCAATGCGCAATCCCGGCATAGTCTTACGCGTATCGAGTATTTTCGCATTTGTTCCCGACACGGCATCGACAAATTTTTCCGTAAGCGTTGCGATACCCGAAAGATGTCCGAGAAAGTTGAGTGCGGTTCGTTCGCTGGATAGAACAGAAATCGCATCACCTGAAATTTCCATTATTTTTGTTCCGTAATGCACAGATACGCCATCGGGAAGAAGAGGGTGCACATCCGTTTTGTCCGAAACTATTTTGAATGCGGCTATCGCAAAATCGATTCCTGCAACGATACCGTCTTCTTTTGCGATGATTGCGCCGCTTGCGGTTGCGCCGTCGGGAAGAACGGATTCGCTCGTAATGTCCCCACTGCCGATATCGAAGGCGAGTTCGGCTCGAACGATGTCGTTTATGTATTTTTTGGATATTTCCATTATCACTAACATTTGATG
>JALTEE010000293.1 GCA_027007865.1 bacterium | reverse complement strand
CATCTATTTATAGGAAAAATAGTCTCATATCAAAATTATACAATATGCTTCGATGACTATAACCCAATTCAAAAAATCTTTTAAGAAAATTAAGGAAAAAGGCTGGATTAAAAGCCTGCGAAGAGGACCGACTGGCGTCGGTCATACGCTCGAGCAACTGCTTGGATTGGATGAAAATAATATTGCGCTTCCGGACTTGGGGAAAATCGAACTTAAATCCCATCGTGTTGATAGTTCTTCGATGATTACACTTTTCACTTTTAACCGAAAAGCATGGAAAATGCCACCGCTCGATGCGATAAGAACTTATGGAACCCCAGATGAAAATGGAAGATTAGGTCTTTATTTCACAATGTCACAATCTCCGAATAGTTCCGGTTTATTTCTATACATTGGCAAAAACAACATTTCGGTTCGGCACATTTCGGGACAAGTAATTGCAGAATGGCAATTGGATAGTCTTTGGGAAAGATTTGCAAAGAAAGTTCCTGCTTTGGTTCTCGTGAGTGCATTCAGTGAAATACGAGGAAAAACCGAATGGTTCAAATATACGAGAGCGCAACTTTTGACAGGCACAACACAGGAAATTATAAAAGAACAAATCGAGCGAGGAAATATTCTTATCGATTTGAGATTACACGATAAGGGAACTCGTGCTCGCAATCGCGGAACTTTTTTTTGCAATTCCAGCAAAAAAGGTTGACAGAAATTGTGATTATTCTTATACTTGTTAACCAAAGAGAATTACCTAAAAAATCGAGGAGGAGAGCCCCATGATAGGCGAAAGGCTGAGACAGCTACGCCTTGCAAGAGGTTTAACGCAGGATGCTTTGATTGAGATGATTGGAGAAATCATAACCAAGCAAGCTCTTTCGAAGTATGAGAATGAAAAGATGAAGCCATCAGCTACGATTCTGAGGGAAATAGCTTCAGCACTGGGAGTCAAAACAGCACAAATCTTTAGCGAACCTGAATACAGGTTCAAATTTGTTGCTTTCAGAAAAGGCTCAACGGTCAGAAAACGTGAACAAGAAAGGATACAGTATTATGTAAGAGAATCGCTATTGAATCGAATCAAACTGCAGGAGCTTGCCCCTGTCACACAAGATTACTACATTCCCGTGCATAAGCTCAAAGTCTCCACTCTTGATGAAATAGAAGACGCTACCAATAAATTGAGAAATGATTGGCATATTGGACTTGATCCAATCAGGAATGTTAGAGAAGTTCTTGAAGACCATAATATATTCACAATCGATTTTGAAACTCAAAAAAAAGCGGATGGCGGTTCAGTAATTGCCTATGACGAAGACAATAATGTAAAAGCAGTTGCTGTCGGTTCACGAAGGAATATATCGGGTGAACGACAAAGATTTAATTTCTCTCATGAGCTTGGACATCTTGTTTTGAACATTCCCGATTCAGTTGATGAAGAAAAAGCAGCAAATAGATTCGCAGGAGCATTTCTAACTCCCAAGAAAACACTAATAGATAAGATTGGCAATAAGCGCATTGAAATAAATATTGAGGAGTTGAAACTTCTAAAGGAGAAATTCGGCACAAGCATTCAGTCTCTTCTTTACCGTCTTAAAGACTTGGGGATAATCAGTCAATCATATTACACTCAATGGTGCAAATACATCAATATGCATGGCTGGAAACGACACGAACCTAATGAACTGCCAGCTGAAGAATCACACTGGGTAAAGCAACAAGCTCTAAGAGCTATTTCTGAAGGATTGCTGACTGTTGCAGAAGCCGAATCCCTCGTTGGTGAAAACCTTGACATTGAAGAAACATCTTCACCTGTCAGAGAATTCATGAAACTTTCACTTGAACAACGCAGGAAAATTCTGGAAAAACAAGCTGAGAAAAGCAAAGAGCATTATGAGAATGATGATGACTGGCGGGAATTTCAAGGAGGTGATTTTGTCGACTATTAATCCCAAACGCGGTAAAATATGGATTGTGAATTTGGAGCCAACAAAAGGCGCTGAGATACAAAAAACTCGTCCAGTTGTTGTCGTTGGCTCTGATGGTTTGGGAAAACTACCATTGAGACTTATTGCACCGATAACAGGATGGAAAAGCGAGTTTGAATCAAATATATGGCATATCAAGATAGAACCAAATTCAATGAATCATCTAAATAAAATATCTGCAGTAGATGTTTTGCAATTGCGCGGTATTGATATACAAAGATTTGTATCCCGCATGGGAATAACCTCTGCCCAAAAAATGGAAGAAATTGCCACTGCGATATCTGCTGTTGTAGAATATGTTTAGCGCTGGAAAAACCTCTGATATGAATAATATACAACGAATGTGGTAGAAGCGTGAAACTTATCTTTGGGCTTTTTGTCAATAGAGTTATTAGTTTTAATGATGTGTAGACACAACATCGAAATGAACAAGCCTTTTCTAAAACCTCCCTTTGTGAAATTTCCCGCAAAAAATATATAAAAGTTTCGCTGTCAAGTATTTTTGACAAAATATGTCAACTTTAATACATTTCTCTTGCAAAAATTTATCAACCATTTATTTATAGAAAAAATAGTCTCATATCAAAATTATACAATATTACTTCGATGACTATAACCCATTCCCCGAAATGGAAACAAAGGAAAAGGACGATTGGACATTCAAAGGAGCGGATACTCGCCAACTAACTCATTGTTATCATGATTATCCCGCACGAATGATTCCACAAATCGCGGCAAAATTGCTCGATATGTTCGGAAAAAACGCGAAACTTCTTTTCGACCCCTATTGTGGAACGGGAACTTCATTAGTCGAAGCTAAAATAAGAGGGATAAATTCTATCGGAACGGATTTGAATCCACTTGCCTGCTTGATTGCCAAAGCAAAAACAACTATTCCAAATCTCAAAGAGCTAAATAAACAGATTTCAGAGTTCCGGAAATTTTCTCTAACATCAAAATCTCTCGCTTTTTCATCATTGCCAAAAATCGAAGGAATAAAAAATTTGGAATTTTGGTTTAAGCCTGAGGTTATCGAAAAACTTGCTCGATTGAAAAATTTTATTAATGAAATCGAAGACGATTCATCTCGGCTATTTTTTCAAATTGCTTTTAGTGAAACAGTTAGAGAAAGCTCGAACACAAGAAATAATGAATTTAAACTATTCAGATACAAACCAGAAAAACTTAAAAATTTTTCCCCCGATGTTTTTGGTATAATGATATCGAAACTTTTGAGAAATCGCAGAGGATTAGGAGAATTCGCAAGGATAATAGACGGTGATGCCACCAAGTCGAGAGTAAAAATCTATAATTTCAATTCGGTTATAGAAATTCCTGAAGAATATGTCAGTCCATCCAGTGTAGATATTATTATCACATCTCCGCCATACGGCGATTCCCGCACAACAGTTGCTTATGGTCAATATTCGCGTCTTTCCGCGGCGTGGCTGGATATGAAAGAACCAGAAAAAACAGATAGAAAACTGATGGGCGGGCAAAAAGCAAAAAAAATCAATAAATTTCCAAGCGCCGAGTTGAACAAAACAATCGATATTATAAGACAAAAAGATGAAAATCGAACACTGGAAGTCATCGCATTCTACAATGACCTGTTCGATTCCATTTCGAATGTGTCAAAAGTAGTCAAATCCGGCGGCTATGCCTGCTATGTTATTGCGAATAGAAAGGTTAAAAATACACTTTTACCGACAGATGCCGCAATTCGTGATTTTTTTAGGCATTTTGGATTCGAGCATATCGATACATTTAAGCGCTCGATTCCAAACAAACGAATGGCGCTGCGAAATAGCCCTTCGAATATTTCAGGCAAAATCGATAATACTATGATGCAAGAATTTATCGTGGTGATGAAAAAAATTGCTTAATTGAGATTGCTGAAAAATATTATTTTAGAGCAATTCCACAGCGAGACGCTGTGGTTATCATTTTTTATTGGTAAATCGAGCGTCCTGCTCGATAAAACATACTAAAAGTAACAAAAATCAGCAATCTCTAATTATAAAATATGGAAACTTCATATCATATTCATACCGATATTTAAAACGCTTTTCAATCTCATCTCGATTCATTTATAAATTTTGTTGCATCATTCTAAAAATATTTTAGATTGAAGCGGAATTTTACTATCGAATGGGAGTTTAAGAATGAATAATTTCCAAGAAATAGAGGAAAAATGGCGCAAGAAATGGGATGAAATCGGTCTGCACGATACACCGGAAAATCCGCAGAATAAATTTTACCTGCTCGAAATGTATGCGTATCCATCGGGGGATATTCACATCGGGCATTTTCGCAATTATTCCGTCGGCGATGTCGTCTGGCGATTTCTGCGGATGAAAGGATACGATATTCTGCACCCGTTCGGTTGGGACGCGTTCGGACTTCCTGCGGAACAGGCGGCGCTCAAACGAAATATGTCCCCGAGCGAATGGACGCACAATAATATCGAAACGGGCAAGGCGACATTGAAACGGCTCGGGATTTCTTACGATTGGGAGCGCGAAGTCCGCACCTGCGACGCCGACTATTATAAATGGACGCAGTGGATTTTCCTCAAACTCGTCGAAGCGGGACTCGTTTATCGCGATTTTTCCGCTGTGAACTGGTGTCCGCACTGCAAAACGGTTCTGGCAAACGAACAGGTTATTTCGGGGAAATGTTGGCGATGCAATACCCCTGTGGAAAAGCGCGAATTGGAACAATGGTTTGTGCGCATCACCGATTACGCGGAGCGGCTGCTCGACGACCTCGATAAACTCGAAGGCAAATGGCCATCGAACATAATCACACTGCAGCGAAATTGGATTGGCAGAAGCGAAGGCGCAGAAGTCGATTTCCGCATCGACGGAACGGATATTACTCTGCCGATTTTTACGACGCGCCCCGACACGATTTACGGCGTAACATTTATGTCCATTGCGCCCGATGCAAAAATAATGAAAAAGATTTTGCGATATATTCCGCAAGAATATCGAATGGCGGTGGACGAATATATTGAAAAGTCGCTTCATCGGACGGAAATCGAGCGCACTTCGGCGGAGCAAGAAAAGGACGGCGTTTTTACAGGACTGTATTGCATAAATCCATACAATGGCGAAAAGGCGCAAATATGGGTGGCGGATTATGTTCTCGCATCGTATGGCACGGGAGCGGTTATGGCTGTTCCTGCTCACGACCAGCGAGATTTCGAGTTTGCGAAAAAATATGACATTCCTATTATCGTGGTTATCGAACCGCCCGATAAAAAACTCGACCCAGATACGATGACAGAAGCATTTACAGAACCCGGGATAATGGTAAATTCAAAAACTTTCGACGGCACTCCGTCACAGGACGGGATTTTGAAAGTAACGGAATACGGTGCGGAACGCGGATTTGCACGGGCAAAAAAAGAATTTCATCTCCGTGATTGGCTCATTTCTCGCCAGCGATATTGGGGCGCGCCCATCCCAATGGTTCACTGCGAAAAATGTGGTATCGTTCCCGTTCCTGAAGAACAGTTGCCTGTGATGCTTCCGCCCGAGCACAAAGTGGATTTCATTCCGAAGGGTCGTTCTCCACTCGAAGATGTTCCCGACTTTATCGAGACGACCTGTCCAAAGTGCGGCGGTCCTGCAAGGCGCGACCCCGACACGATGGACACTTTCGTCTGCTCATCGTGGTATTATCTGCGATATGTCGATGCGAAGAACGAGGAAAAGCCGTTTTCGCGAGAAAATGCGCAAAAATGGCTGCCAATAGACCTATACATCGGCGGCGCGGAACACGCCACAGGACATCTCATCTATTTCCGCTTCATTCATAAAATGCTGTTCGACCTCGGATATATTCCGAAAAATGTCGGCGACGAACCCGCTTTAAGATTGTTCAATCACGGAATGGTGCTCGACGAAAAAGGCGATGTTATGAGTAAATCGAAGGGAAATGTTATCTCGCCTGTGGAATTAATCGATGAAATCGGAGTCGATGCGGCGCGTGTTGCGATGCTATTCTTCGCACCGCCGGAGCACGAAATTCTCTGGTCGAAATCGGGAGTGAAAGGCGCCGTGCGATTTTTGAAACGAATCGAAAAAAGTTTTTCGTATAAACCCACGGATAAAAAAATTCCGAAAATCGACGAGCTGTCAGATGAAAACGCCGAATTGCTGAAAAAATTGCACCGCACGATAAAGAAGGTTTCCGACGATACTGAAAAAATGGCATTCAACACCGCAATTGCGGCACTGATGGAATTTTTAAACGATATTCCCGAAAAATTTTCTCAAGAGCATCCGCTGTATTATACCATTGCAGATAATTTTGTTCGTTTGCTCGCTCCGTATGCGCCGTTTTTAGCGGAAGAATTGAACGAAAAACTCGGATTTTCGCAAAGCGTATTTTTGCGCCAATACCCAAAATTCGATGCAGAAATGGCAAAAGAAAACACGATTGAAATCGGTGTTCAAGTGAATGGAAAAGCGCGAGGAACAATTACAATTCCACTCGATGCGGAACAAGATGCGGCGTTATCTGCTGCACGCGAAAATCCGCAAATTGCAAAATGGCTCGAAGGAAAACAGATGCAAAAAATCATATATGTGAAGGGAAAAATTTTGAATATAATCGTGTAAAAATGTGTGGTAGGGGCAAGGCTTGCCTTGCCCTTTTATAGAAACCAGAGACAGGTCTTGCACCTGCTTTTTTAGTGACTCCCATTTCGCTCGCTCCACTGTGGTATTTTCTCATCAATCCACCTATCTATAATGGATTTTCTGAATCGCCATTCTCTGCCGAGTTTTGCTGCGGGGATTTTTCCTTCCTGCGCCCAGTGATATATCGTCTGCGGCTTCAATTTTAAATAGCGATATGCTCGAGCTATCGATGTTTGGCATAAAAATTGCTGCATACTTTTATGAAAAAGGGAGCGCAAAAGATGGCACGAAAAAAATTACCCATAGAGAAAAGGAAATGTGCGCGCGAAGGCTGCGAAAACACATTCGAAGTCAAAGTGGGCGCAAAATATCAGAAAAAGTATTGTTCTCCCAGATGCGCAGCAATCGCAACTCGCGAAGCAAGAAAACACCGCCGACGCAAGAGAAAATATCCTGTCGCAAGTGAACGAGAAACGGTAAAGAAGGTATTTTCCATAATCGACCTGCAAAATTTTCCTGTGGATTTCAATGAAAATAGCGGTGGAAGATTCGCTGAAATTTGCAATGGTATCCTCAACGGAGAACTCACATTAGTAGGGGTAGAATAAAAGTATAGCGCTAAATTTTTTATTCTAAAAACGATAAAAATACATCTTCCAT
>JALTEE010000292.1 GCA_027007865.1 bacterium | reverse complement strand
TCCTTTATTTTGCAGGAGTCATGTCTGAATAAAATATTTTAGGATTGGTAATATAGAATTGGTTTTGTCGAGAGAAATCGAATTATTTAAATTGCAGTGTTATAAGTCCGAATTTCGGGTCGGTCCGACCATCTCCATTGATACCTATGATCCTGATATATACATCCGTTTTAGCATCTGCCACGAGATTCACCCAGCTGGAAACTTGCAAACCAACAGCATTTATCGGCACACCTGGACCCGATGCTCCGTCGAGGTAATACCAATTTGACTCATCGGTAGAATATTGTCCTCGTAGTTCTGCTGAGTCAGATCCTGCTGTTCCAACTGCTACCGTCAGCCGCACCTGTGTGGCATTTGTCAAATCGACCATCGTTCGATGTTGCGTAGCATTGAAAAGTTCTGTCAAATCTGCCGGCATATTGCGCCATTGAATATTATATCCGGCGAGTATTGTTACTACTTCTGGTGTGGGTCGGCTCCACAATAGGTTTCCCGAGCCATCGTTCATCAAAAATGTGTTTGTTGCTCCTTGCGCTGGCGGAAGATAGTATGCGATATCTGCTGTTTGGTCGCTGCCGTAAAAGATAGAATAGTAGTTCGGGAAGGTTCCCCCTTCTATAATTCCCATCGAACCTGCGATAGATAAATCTTGGTTCGGCGTATTTGTTCCGATGCCGATATTGTCGCTGCTTGCATCTGCGAATAGCAAATTTGGGTCGGTATCTCCTTCGACGCGGAAATCGTAGTTTCCGCCGCTTTCGTTTATCACCGCTCCGCTGTCCGCGACGAGATAGCCGACTCTGCCTGTATCGTCGAGCCAGAAATCCGCAGACTGCGCAGAGAATATTTGATTTTCGATAAAATATCCGCCGCTCGCAAAGCCGAGAGTAATCATTATTTTTTCGAGCGTGAGCGCATTTCCATCGCCGTTTTCGAGTGCGATTGCGACGACGATTTCGCCACCGGTTGCGGTTCGCAATCCACCAGAGGCGGCTGTGGTTAGTTTATCTCCGACAGAAACCGTATCTGGCAGCGGAGCGAGAGCGATATCCGACGAGCCGACGAGATAATATCTTGTTCCACCGGATACTTCCTTCGCTGTGATGATGCCGATTACATCCGGGTCGTTATCTCCGCAGGCAGTGATATTTCCTGCCGCATCGACTTTGACGGCGGTTCCGATGTCGAGTTCTGTTCCATCATCGGTGATTTGATATTTGACAACTTCCTGCGAGAATAGAAATGTGAAAATAAGTAGGAGCAGGAAAAACAGTGTTTTTATGGAGAATTTGAAGTTCATAAAAAATCCAGAAACTTTTTAAATATCTACGCTCTTTTTTCGTCTCGTTTTGGGCTGTGCCTGTTTCTACTCAATCTTTCTATTCGCAGTGCATAGGTTTCTTCTTCATTGTGTTTTCCGACATTTCGCATAATTTCCGCCATAGTTCGCAGCATAGGCAACAATCGCGGGTTATCGCGACCGAGTATTTTTTCCATAATGCTCAATGCCTGTTTGCACAGCGGTTCTGCATTACGATATTTCCCCTGCAACACATACAAGGACACGAGATTGTCGAGCGCTTTTGCAACCTCGATGTGCTCTCTACCATAAGATTTTATTGCAATTTTTGCCGCGCGGACATAATATGCTTCGGCTTTTTTCTCATTTCCGATGAGCAACAACAACGCAGCGATATTATTTAGCGACGGTAAAATTTCCGGATGTTCTCCACCGAATGCTCGCTCGCGAATCACCAATGCGCGTTTATAGAGCATTCCCGCCTCCTTGTACTGTTCTCTATTTTCATAGAAATCGGCGAAACTATCGAGCACATCGGCTACTTTCGGGTGTTCGGGACCGAAGTGCTGCACATTTATACTCGTCGCTCGCTCGAATAACGGTTTCGCAAGATAAACACGGTCCTGTCGGGCATAAATCTTCGCGAGTTTCACGAGCGGTTCTACGAGGTCGGGATGGTTCTTACCTAAAATTTTCTCCGTTATACCGAGCGATTGCTGTAATAGCATTTTTGCCTCTTTTTGCTTATCCAATTTAAGAAGCAATGAGGCGAAATCGTGCAGTATTGTTACAACTTCCGACGAGTTAGGTCCATATTTTTGCCGAGCACTTTCAAGTGCTTTGTCAAAGAAATCCACAGCTTCGTCTGACTTTCCGAATTCTGCGAAAGTAGATGCCATAGTATACATAGAAGTCATCAAATTTTCGTGGTCGGGTGGGAAAGTCCCCTGCGCAATTTTAAACGCTTCCTGAGCTGTGTGAATCGCTTCATCCCTTTTGTTCTCATTTTTATACTTTATGGCGAGATAATTGAGTGCTTCCCAAAGTTCTTCCTGCGTTTTTATCTCTTTATCGACCAATATATTTTCATCTTTCCGTTTCATTGTTCCATCGATTTTGCAATGCAGGAGACTAAAGCCTACTGCTCGCTGTTCATATTTATTCGTTCAGCAGCGTATCCGACCTTGCTCGTGCGAGTAAATCGTCCACTGTGCAAGGGTTATCGGGGCTGAAATAAGCCATTCCGACACTTATAGATAATTTATACAAAGTTTTTGTCTGCGAATTTCTTGCTTTGACTTTTTGCAGGAGTCTATTTTTTAAGGCATTTGCGCTATCTTTCAGTGCGCCGACAGCGATTATCGCAAATTCATCGTCGTCTATGTGGGCGATGACATCCGATGCGCGAAATGTGTTTCTCAATATATCAGCGCTTTCCAAAATCGCCTTCTTGCCTATGTCTTCACCAAGAACTTTCTCGATTCTGTCAAAATTATCGAGTTCCACTGCAATCATCCACATTCCGCGTTTGAGTTTTTCCGCCGTTTTGAGTTGGTAATGTGCAATAGTTAGCAGTCCTCGACGGTTGTATAGCCCCGTGAATTCGTCTATGAGCGGCAAATCCTCCTTTTCCTCACGCAAATGTGTGAGTTCTGTGATATCGCGCAGATTTGTCATAAAGAAAGTTTCGCCTTTCAATTTCACTTCGGTAACGCGCATTTCGGCAGTGAGTTCACGGTTGTCCGATGTTTTTATCTGCACCGTTTGAAAAGGAATCGCTCTATATCCGGGTCTGCCGGAGTGAACTTTTAACATAAATTTTTGTCCGACCCAATCATCTTCTTTTACTTTGAGAAGTTTTTCCGCGGCAGGATTAACGCTGCGAACAATATCGTTCATATCCACCACTATCATTGCATCGGTCATATGCTGGACTATCTGGCGGAAATATTTCTCGCGCTCGCGAAGGCTGTGAAGAGCCTTGTCCAATGGCTTATTGGTTTCTTCCAATAATTCGTCCATAGTAAAATACCTCGCATATTAAGAAATCCGAGTCCTCTATCTCATTTCAAAATGAGATATTATTCAATTTTAGAACATAATTGTGAACAGAAATGGATTTTACGCCTCCGGTATAAAATTCCACATCGGCATATTCGGTGCCTTTTGTGTTCATTGTCGGCAAGTATAGCAGAACAGAAGTTTCCGCTGCTGTCGTATCTCCAGTTCGCCATATTGCTATGGCAGTATTTTTCAACTGCTTTTGGGTCGGGAGTGAATTCACATCGAGCATCGCTCGAAAAACAATTTTTGTGGTATCTCCGCTCGAATTATCATCTGTATTTACAATTTTATATTTCAAAATTTCATTTTGGTTTCGCACAATTTTTATACTCGATGGCGAATGAAAAAGGTATATCTCGAATGAGAACACCAAAACAATAGCGATAATGCCTGTTATCGCTTTTGCAATTTTATCCGAACTCGATAGGGATATAAGGATTCCCCAGAACATCATAAGTATTCCGAGCGGGAACAAAATCGCTCTGCTAACAATTATTCCCCTATCAGAGAATAAATTTGTTCCTTCCAGCATCTGCGCTGCGATTATCGAGAATAATACGAGAAGAGCGCCTGCCACTATCAGAAGAACAACCGTTGTGGGAAGATATTTTTCCTCGCCTTCCATTATTTCCACTCCTTTCCCATCTGGGTATTAAAACATCGACTAACGAAAACTATAGTTTATCGAGAACCGCTTGATTTATTGCACCCACGATATTGTCTATCAATTCTTTATCATCGGATGAAAACACCGTTTTATTCCCCAGCGAGCCTGCCAATTTTATGCTATAATCCGGTTTTGCTAACGATATAATCAATTTTATGATGCTCATACACATAAGCAAAATGCCGAGAATCGTGAATAGCGACATACTGCCGAACAAGCCTATCAGCAGAATAATAATACCGATGACAGCATAGATAATCGCTTCCAGTATGGCGTGGGAAAATATAGTCGAGGACGCCGATTCGATATCCGCTATCTTATATGCTTTTCCAGCAAGAATAGCTTCGGTAGATGTTACGAGAACTCTGTCCGAATTGAAATATGTTTTCGCATCTTCTTCCATTTTCAAAGTCAAAAATTAAAAGTTAAAAGTCCAAAGTCGAAATCGCCGCGCCACTGTTATTCGCTTCCCTCATTATTACTCTTCCATCGACTAAATCAGAGGGCAGTGCGATAAACAAAGGGCTTACAACCTCTTGTTCGATTGCGATACTTTCATTGCTGTTCGTCTCAACGAGCGGAGCATCAAAGATTCTCTGAACGAGATAAAATATTATCTTGAATACCGCTCGCTTTTGTATCAATTATCCCTAATTGCTCTATAAACATTGTTTATAGCGAGCAGTGTCAGGGCGCTTATCGTTCCGAGCTCCGTCCAATCGGAATTTGTCGTTTGTTGCGCAATAACAATGATACAGAACAAAATAATTATTATGTTCCAGAACAAACTGACCTTATCGACATTTTTCCCCTGTGCCATACTGTCCCCTTTTTAGTTTGGAAGTTAATTTTGCATATAACCATATTTAGTATAAATAATAAGCGATTGATTTCATAATAAAAAGAATAAGTTTTGGGAGCGACCTGAAAAAGCCGCTCCCGATTAAGTGAACTATCGCGGCACACCGACAACAGTCAAAACACCTTTTATCCTGCCATTTGTCATTCCATCCGATTCCCACACTTGAACCGTATATACTGGACTGTCTGCTGGTGAAACATCGTCTGTTCCTGTCAGTGCAGTCGCCTGACTTTGATAGAAATGTCTATCCACGAGATAGAGCGTCTGCGTGTCGAGGTCGCTTGAGCCGTCATTTATCGCAACATTGACGACCGCTCCACCTGCCGAAGCATCTTTGTCATCCGCTGTGCCTGTGAACTGAACCTTCATATATTCCACATCGCAGTTTGTGCAAGTAACAGATGTCAAGTCTTGTTTTGAAGCAGCAGTTCCCGTAATGCTTGTCATACTCGTTATAGCGGACTGCCATATTCTCGCACCGTCGGCACCCGGCATAGGACCGAGCCATACGATAACTTCGCAAGCGCCGGGTGGAGAAGCAACAGCCTGCGTGGCGATAGCGATAACTCTATCACCTGCACCTGCTACTTTCAGAGAGCCAGCAGCAGCAGCAGTGAGCGAATCGCCGATGGAAACCGCACCTGAGCCGCTGTGTATCGCAGCGGTAATCCTGCCAGAATTTACAACAAGATTGTAATAGTTGGAACCGTCTGTCTCCGTCATAGCGACGAAACCGATGACCGACGCTCCTTCGCCGTCTCCTGAAACCTGACAGGAATTATCTGTTGTATCCAGTTTCACAGCATCACCGATGTTGAGCGCAGCCGATGACGACAACTCATACTTAATCACATTTTGCGCCATCAATGCCCCAACAAGCATAAGCAGCACGACCACAAATAAAGCCCTTCTCATACCTACCTCCTCTGTTTGAGTTTTCATTTCGGTTGTTAAACATTCGTTTCTCTCCCACATAGATTATGTTCTTATGGGAATGCCGCAAGTTCACATTGAAAAATTCTCTCTTTCATCCGTACCTCCGAGTTAAAAAGTCAGAAGTCAAAAGTCAAAAGTCAGAAGTCAAAAGTCAAAAGTCGAAAGTTTCATACAGTTTAATGATGAGCGAGGCAGTCTCGAACATTAAACTATTTTTTTATTTCGACGATTTGTATATTTCCGCGCACGAATCTCCCCGCATCGAGAGGTTCGTATATCATTTTCGCTCGCACCGCATAAGTATGCAATCCCGCAGGGGGGAAATCCATAGCGGTCAGCGAAATCGTTTTGTCCCCATAAGTTTCCGGGTCTGCCAAAACTTCATTCTGCGATGTCAGCACACTTTCGCCCGCTCCCGGATTACGCACGAGTTCAACTTCGATGCTGGAACCCCTTTTATTCCCTCTATCGTCGAATGTTCCCGTGAATGAGACCATTACTCCGCTTCCTGGTCCTGCCGCATTATAACTGCTCGAAAATAGTGTGATAAAAGAGGAATCGTTCACGAGAACCGGGGAACCCGAATAATCCATAGCGATATATCCCTGCCCCGTGATTTCATCGGCGGAAAGTGTTCCGACAGTTGCCGTTCCCGAAATACGCATATTCGCCGGCTGCACAATCGTGTCTTGATTCCATATAAATGCAGAATCGCTTATCGAGCCGGACGACGAGCCATCTCCTGTATCGTCCGCAGCGGGTCTCCATTCGATTCCATCCCATTTAAGCACCTGACCTGCAACGAGCCCGCTCGTATCGACATCCGATAAACTGCTCAACGAATGATTGTGTGTCGTATCGGAATATGCTTTCAATGTTTCGAGAGTTGCGTAATATGCAAGTGTTTCCAGTTTTGCATAATATGCCAATGTTTCTAATTTTGCGTAATATGCGAGCGTATCCCAGTTCACCACAGCGATTCGCGCCGAATCCGCAAAATATGCGTAAGACGCTGTGTCGGCGCTAATTGCAAATATTGCTGTGTCGGCATAAATTGTCCAGTTCGCCGTATCCGAATATACAGCATAGTCCGCAGTATCGACATAGAGCGCTCGGAAGGCATACGGAACGGTTAGAAACCCTGTTCGCGGGGAAAGCGTTTCGCCGTTCACTTCCATTTCGAGATAATATTTTTTGTCGAATGGCAAATTGATGGGAAAAGTTTGCCCGAGCATTACTTCGAATAGTCCATTGACGACTGGCACAAGTGGATGACCTTCTGTCCATAAAACAAGACCCCCGGTGTCCGCATCGTATATTCGAAAAATTATAGTTATAGTGTCGTTCACACCGACGCCTGCTGGGTTGGTCAGTTTCCCTTGATAATTTATCACCTTCGGTATATCGGAAGCAGAAGCGACAGCGGCGCAAAACGCAAATAGTGCAATCGCAAAAACTATCGAGGAT
>JALTEE010000291.1 GCA_027007865.1 bacterium | reverse complement strand
TTTGTCAAGGAAACTTATTGCAAACCGATGAAAGCAAAAATAATAGCCAAACGAAATATTTACGAAAAACAAAAATATAACATTTTTCAGCAATCTCTATTCACCATTCTTTTTTCAGCGGTCGCGTCATCAGAGTTTGCACGCCGAGTTTCGGGTCTCTATCTGCCCACAATATCTTGTGCACTTCTTCTGCGATTGGGAGTTCTATTCCGAATTTTTCTGCGAAATACATTGCGCCGAATGTCGAGAAAGCGCCTTCTGCAACCTGCACCATAGAATTTTTGAATCGTGAGAATTTTTCGCCTGCGCCGATGCGCTCGCCGACGGAAAAATTTCTGCTCGTTCTGCTCGTTGCGGTGAGAATCATATCGCCGACGCCCGCTGCGCCGAAAATGGTATCTCGTTTCGCTCCGAGCGCTTCTGCGAGTCTGACCATTTCGGAAAGCCCGCGTGTAATTAGCGCTGCGCGGGTATTCTGCCCGAGTTTCAAGCCGTCCGATATCCCCGCTGCGATTGCGATTATGTTTTTATATGCTCCGCCGAGTGAAACGCCGAGCGGGTCGTCGCTGCGATAAATTCTGAGCCGCTCGCTCGCTGCGAGATGCTGAATTTCGTGCGCAATTTCCGCCGAATACGAGGATGACACGAGAACTGTCGGCAATCCTCTTGCGACTTCATCTGCAAAACTCGGTCCCGAAAGAACGCAGATGGCGCGCCCATCGAATTTCTGTTCGAGGATTTGATATGGGAATGACCAATTTTCTCGCTCGATTCCCTTCGATAGGACAATGTGGATTTTGTTGGCGGGAACTTCGACTTCGGCAACGGTTTTCCGCAAAAACTGTGTCGGCACTGCCCAAAAAATGAAATCGGCGTAATCGACTGCATTCGTGAGGTCATCCGTAAAAATTATTCCTTTGTCGATGCTGAATTTTGGCAGAAAAACATCGTTGATGCGAGTGGTTTTCATTCGTTCGAGCAGGTCGCTTTCTCGCACCCACAATTTTACATCGTTGCCGCACCGAGCGAGATGTATCGCGAATGCGGTTCCCCACGCGCCTGCGCCTATGACAGTTATCTTTCCCATTTCATACTTAATTTCATAAAAATTATCATTTCTGCAACAGAAAAATTTCGCTATTCGATACAATCGAGTTGCGAAAGATGCAAAATCGGGATATATTCAATTTGTTGAAAAGATAAATTCGGAGATAAAATGACAGGAAAGGAATTTTTCAAAATTGGGCAAAATAAAAATGAATGTGAAGAGAAATATCACGCGCTTGATTCACGGTTCCGAAAGCGAGGACAATTTTGTCGATTTGCCGATGGCGCAAAGAGTCGCTTTTATTTGGGAACTCACAATGGAAATATGGTCATTGACGGGAGATGAAAATGTTGAACAAAGATTACAGAGAGATGTTACAAATCTTATTAAAAAACAAGGTTAAATTCCTCGTTGTCGGTGCGTATGCTGTGGGATTATACGGATACCCTCGCGCAACGGGCGATTTCGACATTTGGGTGAAAGCCACTTATGAAAATTCGGGGAAAATATACCGCTCACTAAAAGAATTCGGTTCACCATTGGATGAAATCGAAGAAAATACATTTTGTGAAGATGGAGCTGTTTTCCAAATCGGCGTCGCACCGAGAAGAATCGACATTATTACCACGATAGACGGCGTCGATTTTTCAGAAGCATACAGCAATCGAGTTGAAATAGAAATCGATGGAATAAAAATTCCCTTTATATCGAGGGAAGACCTCATTAGAAACAAATTGGCTACCGGCAGAGAAAAAGATAGATTGGATGCCGAAAATATCGGCAAAAAATAGTTTTTATTAAAAACGATGACCAAAAATCTGCAAAATATTCGAGATGAACTACAAAAACTCGCCGATGCGGAAATTGCAAAGCATTCCCAAAAATTTTTCAAAACAGGAAAAGGCGAATACGGCGAGGGCGATATCTTTCTCGGCATTCGCGTTCCTGTGTTGCGAAAATTGGCGAAAAAATATCGAGAAATATCACTCGACGAAATAGTGGAATTGCTAAAAAACTCGATATGTGAAATGCCGGTAGTATCTTTTTGCAGCATTGCCCGTATATCAAGATTTAAATCAGCGCGCATTGTATTAAAAAAATCGTTCAATTGAAAGCAC
>JALTEE010000290.1 GCA_027007865.1 bacterium | reverse complement strand
TTATAATCTGCATCGCCGAATCCGAAATCGCTGCGAGCGGGTTGTTTTTATCGTCCCGCTGCGATGCGATTCCGATTCCAAATGTCATATTCGGGTTCGGCTCGATAAAAACCGCACCGCCAAAAAGTGTGCGAGGATAATTCTCCGAAATGTATTGAAAATCCACGACAATTCTGTCGTCGCTGCCGATAGGGCGATTGTTTGTAAATGTTATTTGCGCGAGATTGTAATCCATAACATAGTCGTTGTTTTCGCCGCGCTTTATCGGTTCGCCGTTTAACCAGACTTTTTCCGTTCCCGCAACGACGACGATGTCCCGCTCGCTTTGTTCTCCCGTGAGCGGATACGGTCCCTGATTTCCTTCCTGTCCCGAAAATTTGTTCGATGTAAATTGTCCGCGCATAAGCGAACCGAATGCCTGCGCTGTGAATTTTTCATAGTCCGCAGTCGCTTCGATACCTTGTATTCTGCGGTCTAATTCGAGAAAAGAACCGCCGTTGTAATTTAAATCCACATCGCCGAACGATGCTGAAAGATGCGGCGATTTCGCCTGTATCAACACTTTGTCGAGTTCTGAAATTTCGAGTGACTGTCCTTCGGGCTGTATCGGCGAACCCTCATCGGAAAGCAGCGCTGTTATGTGTATATCACCTGCGAGGTCGCCTTCCGCCTCGAAATGAAGCGCACTCGTGGACGACACATCGCCGGTGTTTGAAATTTTGATTCCGCGCAGCAAACTCCCATTCGTTCTGAACGATGCTGTCGGCGCTGCATTTTGAACCTGTGATGCGGGAATGTGAACGACGCCTGTTCCCCACAGAAGTCGATGACGACTCCGCGAAGGCAGAAATGTGTTCAATGAAGTATATTCTATTCTTATACTATCGCAGGGAAAGTTTTTTTCGACAAAAATCGTTCCGCACTGTGCGACATAGTAATATTCATCGGGCAGCAATGTATCGCCACAATATATCTTTACTGAAGATGGCAGAACACTCTCGCCGAGCGATATTGTTCCTCCGACTTGCGGCGCCGCATATCTGGATTGAGACCAGGCAATCGCCGCAAGAAAAAGTAGAAGAATTGTTGCATAAATTCTCATCGAATTAAAAATCTAATAAAATCGTCAAAAGTCAACTATGTTTATGAAGTCGATAAAAAAAGCCCCGCCAGAACGACGGGGCAAAAACATCGATACGAGATTTTTTTATTCTTTGCCTATCGAAATTCTAAAGATTCCTGAATTTTCTTTGCCGTCTTCTGGAAGTATTTGCACAACGAAATCCCAGCCGGATGCTTCCTTGATTTCTTTATTGTTCGGAAGTTTCACGCTAACTGTCCATTGGGCAGATTGTCCGGGTTCGAGATGAACAGTATTCTTTTTGAAGAATAGAAAACCGTGAGATGTTTTCAAATACGACAGTTTTCCTTCTTTATGGTCATCGAGAAATTGTATAGATAGACGAATATCATACCACTTGAAATGGGGGAACTTATATGGTTTTATTGTGTAATCGTGCGGAACGGTATCGTTATTGTAAATAGTGAATGTCAAATCTTTGCCCTTTATGGCTTCGTCGGTTTTCAAAAAGGCTGCGGATGGAACGATAGCAGTCAATCTATCAACAGGTTGAGAATCTGCTTTGGGTAATGTGCTTATAAGATAACTTCCCATCACACTGGGAATAATGCCCATACTTACACCGCCGGATTTCGCTTCTATTCCCTGTTTGCCTGCCACAACAACACCGAGTTCCCAATATTGATTTAAATACTTCGGGTCGTCAGGAATGCGAAAGAATAAATTTACTCTGCCTGTATCGTGTGCCGCAACCCATATAGCAGTATCGGGTTCTAAATGGCACCAGGATAAATCGGGAAAATTCGTATAACCTGGAAGAAGAGATTTTGGCGCTTTTTTAGCAGAAAAGGAAATGGAAAACTGCAATTTAGAATCATTGTTATTCGGAATAAGTATAGGCGTTCCTGTTTTTGCTTCCATATTAAATGTATAGCCAGTCGGAATGAAATCGAAACTTACCAGCGCCGGTAATATTTCGATAGATGCTCCAAAAACGAAGCTCAGACACAGAACCAAAATAGCAGGAATTATAAAACTTTTCACGATAACCTCCCTGTGTGATTTTTCAAAAAATAATACATATTATAT
>JALTEE010000289.1 GCA_027007865.1 bacterium | reverse complement strand
GTATTTTATTACCTTATGACTAAAAATGCAAAACAGCCATTAAAATTGACAGAAATCTTTGATTTACAATGATTTCATTACATAACATAAATCTCTATATAATTCTCGACATTCCGTTGCTGGAAAATCTTGGTAAAAACTCTGTCGATGTTATGGAGCAATTATTTTATGGTGGTGCAAAAATTTTTCAACTGCGCCACAAAGGAGTTTTTGAAAAAGAGTTATATGATGAAGCAATGCCGCTTTCCGCAACTGCAAAAAAATTGGGGGCAATTTTCATTGTAAATGACAGTCTTTCCGTTGCGCTCGCTGCGAATGCCGACGGCGTTCATCTCGGCGAAGATGATTTACCTATCGCTGCAGCGAGAAAAATTGCGCCAAAAAATTTTATAATCGGAGCATCGGTGAGTTCGGTGAAAAGTGCGATGAATGCTGCGCAAAATGGCGCCGACTATATAGGATATGGTGCCATATTTCAGACGAACACAAAAGTCGATGCAGCGAATGGGAAAATAGATGAATTGCAAAAAATTATGCAAGCGGTAAAAATTCCTGTTTTTGCTATTGGAGGAATCAATAAAGACAATATATTTAATCTTATAGAAATCGGTTGTAATCGAGTTTGTATTGCATCGGGAATACTTACGCAAAATAATGTAAAATATGCGGCAAATGAAATTTTGAAATATCTTAAAGATAATCGAGAGGAATAGACAAGGTGAATTATTTTAAATCGCTGAAACTTTCAATTCCGCTATTTATAGTTATCGGGGTGCTTGCAACTTTTGCGCAGCCTGATACTACTGCGCCTGTTGTCACATTTTTGTTACCGGGAAACGATTCATATTTTTCCTGCGATTCGGGATGTATTGTTTTGAAAATAACTGATGAGAGTCCGATAGATTTGCTATCGAGTTTTCTCACCGCTTGGATACGAGGCGTTCCCTATGTTCTGCCCGAAAGCACATCGTCGTCAATGGATTCGATATATTATTTCCCGCTGCCTACAAGTCTGTTCGACGGCGATTCTGTTTATCTATCCTACGCGCCGATATGCGATATGATTCACAACTGTCGAGATACGATGTTCATTTTCTATGCCGATTTGACTCCGCCACAAATTTCGCTTATCGCACCGCCAGAAGGTGTTTTAGCAGCACCATCATTTACATTTCGGGCACTTGTCGAAGACACTCTATCGGGAATTTCGCAAGATTCATCGCAAATCTCTGTGAGTGTTTATGGGACGGACAATTGGTATATTTTGCTGTATTTCACATCTCCCTATATCGCTTTTCCAGATGATACTTTATCAATAGATATGTCAGCGCTGGGCGTTTTTTCAGGTGGCGATACCATATCGATTTGCGTGAGCGCTGTGGATAATGCTGTTGGCTGCGGAGCGAACCGAACCGACTCTTGCTATATATACACTCTTCCATTGACAGAACCAACAATCACTCTTGTTTATCCATTCAATAGCGCTATCGTTGGAAATGACTGTGCCGATTCGCTCGTTTTCAGAATCGACGATGTTGACAGTATCGTTAGTATAACTGTTATTGCAGACGGCGATACATTTCATCTCGGCGACCCAGAAATCTTCTTCGATGGAACATTTGTTCACCTCAACACATCGGGAATTTTCGAGGACGGCGCATATTCTACGATTATTATTTCTTGCACCGATATTTATAATACCGCTTCGGAAGATACTTTCCATATATGGACGGATTTTTCCGCGCCTTATGTCTTCGATATTTCGCCGCCCGAGAGTTCGCTTATCGTCGATACTGTCGAGACGATTTCTGTTTGGCTGACGGATGATTTTTCAGGTGTCGAACCGTCGAGCGTAACGCTTACTGTGGATAGTGCGCCTGTTTCATTCGACTACGATTCTACAAATGGGGAAATGTCGTTCGAATACATTTTTTACGGATATTCGGACACATCCGATTCGGTTTATCTTATGATTTGCATAACCGCCGACGACAGACCCGATATTTGCAACAACGACCTCGATACCTGTTTTCAATATATGCTCTATATCAATACGACACTTCCTGTTGTAACTCCGCCTGCGGAAATAATCACAGGTTGCAGCGACCAAAATATTATTATCGCTGCGCAATCGACTTTCGGTATCGATTCAGCGGAAGTTACGCTGGAACTGCGCTCGACGGTGCACGGGCTGCTCGATTTTATGAATTTGACCGACAGCACATTTAATATGATGACATACTCGCATTTCCCATCGGGCGTCGATGATAGTCTATTTTTTACTCCAATAGCACCGCTATATTGGAACGACTCTGATACGATTTTGTGCATATTCGATTATAGTTTCATCGGTTCTGGGAATGAGAATCGGAGTTGGCTTTTCTACACGGATTTTTCGCCGCCGTATTTTTCTGCGATATATCCAACAGATGGTTCTATCGTGATGGTAACTCCCGATACGCTTTTGTTTACGCTTGGCGACCTCGTATCAGGATTGTGGGAGCCCGAATTTTACTGCACATTATATGTCAATACTGTTCCGACTTCGGTTCCGTTCGGGGCATTGCTACGAGTCGGATACGATAGTTTCAAACTTCCGCTCAATAATATCGGTATTTTGCTGAACGGCTGCGATTCTGTTGTTCTTGCAATTCACATTCCCGATAGGGTTTCGACCGATTACTGCGGTCCGAATATTTTAAATGCGGAATGGAATTTCTCGCTCGATTGCGGTGCCCCTTATGCTGAACTAATTTCGCCGACAATCGATGCGATGCTTTCCTGTTCGCTCCAGACGATTTCATTTTTCATCGCAGCCGATGCGAACCTCGATTCTAATTCGATTGTGCTTATTGTCGATGGCGATACAATATTTTATGGCGATATGCGATTGGTTTTCACTGCGCCCGGCACGCTGGCGTTTATTCCGACAATTCCTTGGAGCAACGGCGACACGGTCTCCGGAGAACTCACTTCGCTGAGCGATTATGTTGGAAATACATCGAGCGCTGTGCCATTTCAATTTATAATCGACACTTCTCCTCCCGAAATTGTTCCTATATATCCTGTGGCGGGCGCACTAATCACCGATTCCCTTGCACGGATAAGAATTTTAATCATTGATGAAACAGTCGGTCTTGCGGATTATGGCTTTTCTGCCGATTTCGGCTCGGCATTTACATCTGTTGCCGGAGACACTTTTATTTTCGACCCGACAACCGCTGGTATCATTCTCGGTCCCGAAGATACGGTTTGCATAACTGTCTGGGCATCGGACAGTGCGAGTGGATGTGGACAAAATTCTGATACGCTGAATTATTGCTTCGCAGTCGATGCTGTCGGTCCTCGAGTTACCTATGTCGATTCGATAATCGGCGGTTTTACATCATGCGACGATAGAGCAATTCGCTTTCAATTCTACGATTTTCTCGGATTGAATGAATATTTTGTTAGGCTGTATTCCTCGCACGATAGCGATACATTGGATATATCATCTCCGGAGATTTATACGGATGATTCGACGATAATTTACACGCCGGCGACCGCTTATTCCAATGGCGAAAATGTGCGCATCGAAGTATTATCTGCGCCGGATATTGCTGGAAACGATATGGTTCAGGAAAGCCTCGCTGTGGAATTTACTGTTGACCTTTCTCCGCCATATATCGATTCAATTTTGCCCGCTCCCGGCGACACACTCGGAACGACAGTGCCGAATGTCTCATTTGTCGTGCTGGACGATATATCAGGTGTATATTGGGAAAATTGCTCGCTGCGAGTTTTTAGAAATACATCATGGGATACACTCTTGCTATTTGGTTCTTCCGGTTTTTCGCTGTTCGGCGATACATTGTTCCTCAGTTTTCGAGATGCCGGTATAATTCTTGAAGGTAGCGATTCCATTACGGTTTGTCTGAGTGTTTTCGATGCGATATTCGATACGCTTTCTGGCTGCGGTGCGCACTGGATAGACAGTTGCATTTACTTTTACATCGATGCCAGTCCGCCTACTGTCGCGCCTGTCCGTCCCGGTGATGGTGCAATAACATCCTGCATCGACCAGGCAATAGCATTCACCATTACCGACAGCGAAGGCGTCGATTGGGACACGCTCGTATTTGTTGTCGGTGCGGAAACGCTTAATTTGGGTAGCATAGGAGTTTCTCATACACCGATGTCCGATTCGGTGGTCTATTATACGGGAGCACCGCTTTATGACGACACTGTGAATGTGTGGGTTATTTATGCGAGAGATACATTGGGAAACGAACTGGAAACGCCCGTTCACTGGGTATTTTATATCGATACGATTCCGCCGACTATGATTTCACAGTATCCTCCCGCCGACGGTTTCATCGGTGAAACATCGCCGATTATAACTGCGACTTTTATAGATGAAATTACTGCTATGGTATTATCTGATTCATTTTCGATAGATGGTGTTTGGAACAGTTCATCTTCATATTTTATCATTGATTCTTTTGGCTATGCGATAACTGACAGCCTCGCCGATGGAACACATACCATTTGCATCGAAGTTCACGACCAGCCCGATTTCTGCGACCCGAACAGCACGATTTACTGCTGGGATTTCTGGATAGATACGGCGCCGCCGTCGCTTGACATTTCGCCAGATACACTTTTAACAGTTGCTTGCGATACATTTGTATTCGATTTTACTGCAAGCGATATGGACAGCGTTATTCTTGTCGATGTTTGGAGCAATTCGACATTCAGAGATACCGCTTGGTCGCTCGACAGCACAACGATAGAAGGTGATGTCATTGTGGATGCTCCTGCCGAAGATGACACTGTTCTCGTTGTGATAACTGTTTCGGATTCTCTCGGTAATGCAGCAGTCGATTCCGCATATATATTCTTCGACAGAACAGCGCCGTTCATATCGTTTTTGTCTCCTGCCGACGGCGAGACCGTGTCCGTGCGAAATCCGTGGATTATCGTTACCGCCGAAGATACTCTGAGCGGCGTGAATCCCGCCGATGCATATATTTCGGTTCCCGGAGCAATTTTTTACTATGATACCGGCGATATTCTATGGAACGGCGATGAATTCGCAATAGATTTATCATCGCTCGGCTATCTTTTGCCAGAGCGCACTTGGAGCACAATTATTGTCGGTGGAATCGCCGATTCTGTCGATTCTATAGTCGGTTGCGGGCCGAATATAGCAGATGAGGAAACGATAAGAATTTTCGTCGCTGACGACGATACGCTGCCGCCGGAATTTTCACCGCCCGATATCGAGTGGGGATGGTGCACTGGGCAGGTTCAGCCGCAGTGGACTATTTTCGACAGCTCCGGCGTGGATTCTGCTTATGCGATTATCGCATATGACAGCATTTTAACAGATGGAGAAATTGTTCCGATGACATTTTTGGGCAGTGATATATGGACGCTCGACACTGCGATTACGCTCGATTCCGATACGATTTGGATTATGATTTGCGCTGTCGATGCGGACAGCGAGAGTGGTGCGGGAGACGATACTACTTGGGGATGTTCGCAGGTTTTCTATATTACCTGCGAAAAACCGTTTCTAACACTTTTGAACGATACAATCGATTTCGGCACTATCTGCATAGACCGAACCGTAATAGATTCTTTTGCATTGGAGAACCCAACAGGCGTCGATATAGATTTTAGCCTCCAACTGACAAATGACACCGATTTTTCACTCGGTGATAGTTCTTTTACTATTTCAGCGGGAGAAACGATGTGGGTTGTTGTGAATTTTGCGCCGCACAGCGAAGAGGATTATTCCGAAACGACAATGGTTGTAATAGACGAATTACCCACTTATTATGTAATTTTGCTTGGCTCGGGGGAATTATGTCCAATAGGTTTTTCTGCAAAGCCCTTGACTATCACCCCGAATGAAGATGGACATTACGATGGCACAATATTTACATTTTCTCTGCCGGGTGATAACAAAGTTGAAATATTTAGCAAGACATTTTTCAAGGTAAAAACAATTTGCACAAATAGCGTTCACGCAATCTGGAGAGGCAAAGATAACAATGAAAAAGATTGCCCTGGTGGAGCGTATTTATTTGTTGCGTATGAAAATGGCGTGGTAGTCGGAAAGGGGGTCATCGTTATCGCAAGGTAGATAAGTAGAGGGACTTTGGACTTTGGACTATCGACTTTGGACTTTTATATGGAGGTTTTATGCTGAAAAAATTCATAATATTCGGCGCAATTCTGCTGCTGCTATTTTTAATTCCTGCATTTGCGGATTACGATTTTTGGGGGACGAAAAACACAGGTATGGCGGATTGCTCGTTTTCATTGCCGCTCGACGCATCGTCTGTGTTTTTCAATCCTGCTGTGAGCGGAGCATTTGCCGAAGGCGTTTTATCCGTCGGATATGGATTGCCTGCTGCCGGTTTCGATGCGGGAAATCAATTATATCTCGCATATTTGCGACCGCTGACTTGGTGTATTGGCTACGGTGTCCACGGAAATTTTGAAAATCTATCGGGATACAGAATGTTTCGATTGGGAGCGGATATTACAAAGCGTTATGCAATAGCGGGAACGCTTTCCTTCGGTGGAACAGTAGAATGGTTGCAACGCTCGTGGGATTTATCTCCGGACGACCCGCTCGCATCGCGAGGTCCCGCAAATAATTTCTCTATAGGTGCGGGAATATTGTGGCAACCCAATGAAAAGTTCGCTATGGGGGCATCCGCACTCGATATTCTCGAACCCAATCTTGCACTGGAAAGCACGGAGGACAAAGTTCCTGCAAAATATGCGCTGAGTTCATCGTATCGAATATCCAATTATTTCACTCCCGAAGCGGGGATGTTATATAGAACGAGAACTTTCGGCGAGCAGAAGCAATTCGAGTATCGAATAGGTTTTATCGGCGAGTTGCCGTCGAAAGTGCTAAATTGGCGTGGTGGATACAATCCCCAAAATATCTCCGTCGGATTAGGATGGCACACGGATGCTGTTTTCGGCGGACTCGATGTCGATTATTCACTCGTCGTTCCAACTACATCGGAACTGCGAAAAGCAGGCGCGACCGCACACTATATCGGATTGACGATTTATGGAAATCGTATACGAAAACGAAAAGGCAACATAAGAATCCAGAGCTTCTCACTATCGGACAAGCCCAAATTGCGCAAGCCTGTCGAAGTTCGAGCGGTTCTTGAAAACACAGATAAGGTTCCGATGAAAAATTTCACGGTGATTTTTGCATACAATGACGGCAGCGGTTTTCGGATGTCGTATCCATCGCATTTCGTGGATTCGCTTATGCCCGGAGGAAAAATTGAACTATCCTGGCGATGGAAACCTAAAAAAGCTACGAAATATATTCTC
>JALTEE010000288.1 GCA_027007865.1 bacterium | reverse complement strand
CATAATATTCTCTTCGGTTTCTGCGCAAACGATGCTTGATTCGGTTCTTGTGGATTCGATTGTCGTTGATTCGCCGTGCCTACTCGGGTGTATTTATCATTCTACATCTTCCACCTGCCATCACAGTTTCGGGCTTTATCTCCCAGATTCAATCGAACTAATAGACGACGACCATATTTATTCGCCCTATGCCGATACATTTTTGCTCGGCACTTATCCTACTGGAACACATCTTATATTTTATATGAATATCATCGAAGGATTCGGTCCCTGCGCATATTTCACACGGCTCGATACATCCGACGAATACTGCCACATCTATCAACTCGGCGAAAATCACTGGGAACTCGCATGGGAAGATTGGGAAGATGCCAGTTTCGATGATATCGTATTCGAAGTATTTTGCGCAAATCCTTGTTCGCCTGCATCGGCAGTTATTTTGTGCGGTCCTTGCGGAGGTTTTACGGGTTGTGCTGACCAAGAAGTCTCCTTTCTCGTTGCCGACACAACAGGAATCGCAATCGACACAACGAGAATGTGGTTCACTGTCGAGATAAATCATCTCGTTGGTGGTGCAGATACAGTATATTTTTCAACGCCATCGGACAGCATCGGTTTCGATTATATTTCATCCTCAGGCGATACGATTCTTGCAACATTGAAAAATATCGTTTTCTTAGATGGAGATAGTGTCTTTATAGAACTTGATTCCATTTATAATGTAAATGATTGTCTAACAATATTCCATTAAACAAGGAGTTTTTTATGATTAGGCGCACCGTTGTTCTGCTGTTCATTTTCTTTCTTTTAACTTCCATTCTTATTGCGCAACCACCTTTGGGAGAAAGAAAGCCTTTTTCTAAAACTAACCGCCGACCGATAAACAAGGATTGGAAACCGATGCTCGGCGCAGGTATCGGATTGGGTATTCAGAGCGAAGCAGGACTCGTTCTAAAAATAAATGGGATGATTCCAGTGTCTCTCGTGGACGGATTATACATTCGTGCATCGATAGTCGATTTGTGGGCGGGTAGTTGGACATCGCTCGAATTTGGAACAGGTTCGTCTGTGGATATTGTCTATTTCATTCCGCAGCCAAAGTTTGACCCTTATGCATTCGGCGGACTTCATCTGAATGCAATGACGGGATTCACGATATTTTCGATGCAGTTCGGAGCGGGTGCACAGGTGAGTTTGCGAAACAACCCAATTAAACCATACGGCGAAATCGGTCTTGGAATTGTCTCTCAAAATAGAACAAGCGTCTCATTTTCAATGATGTTTGGGCTGCGATTCGAACTATGATACAAGAAAATAATACATCGAACAAAACTTTCTCAAAACACCTAATCTCGCTTGCTAGATCGAAGCTTTATTATACTGAACAAAGAAAGAGAATTTCTTTTTTGGGATAGATTGTTCCGAAATCTATTCTTTCACAATTGCTTTCGCTGTGCCTTTGTAAAATTCTATGTCTATGGCATCGTTTTTTTCGATTTCGTCGTTGCTACGAATAACCCTATTATTTTTTCTCACAATCGAAAAGCCCCGTGCAAGAATATGTTTTGGCGAAAGCATAGTGAGCGAATTCGATAGATGTTCCAACTGCTTTTCCTGTGATTCCATTTTCCGAAAAATTGCTCCGTGTGCATTTGAGTAGAGCCAATCGATTCTTTGTCGTAGTTCGCTTATTTTGTGAGCGGGGTTCAGCGCAGCCATTTTCTGTGTGGATTGCTGAAGGCGTGTTTGCATTTTCAATGTTCGGTTCGAGAGTGCGGTTGCCGCGGTTCGGAGTAGCGAAGCGAGTCTCGATATTAGTCGGTTTCTATCTGGCACGGCGATTTCTGCTGCTGCGGATGGTGTCGGAGCGCGCATATCGGCAACAAAATCGGAAATTGTAAAGTCTATCTCGTGCCCGACCGCTGAAATTATCGGCAACTGCGAATTGTATATCGCATTTGCGACGCCCTCATCGTTGAAACACCACAGGTCATCTTCGGAGCCGCCACCTCTACCGATTATGAGCAAATCGACTGTTCCATATTTGTTAAATTCTTCGATTGCGCCGATGATATCGGGTGCGGCGCTTTCGCCCTGCACTTTTGTGTCTCGGAGGATAACAGTTATCCACGGCGCTCGTCTTCGGAGAACATTTAAAATATCTCGGATTGCGGCGCCAGTGCGCGATGTTGCAACGCCGATTGTTAGTGGAAATGGCGGAAGCGCCTTCTTGTGCGATGGCTCGAAAAGTCCAAGCGCATCGAGTTTCTTTTTCAGAATTTCGAATGCGATTGCTCGTGCGCCTTTTCCTCCGGGCAAAATCTTTTTTACCATCACTTGATAGCGCCCGCCCTTTTCGTAAATCGTAGGAATTACCTGTGCTTCGACTTCGATACCGTTTTGAGGAATCCAGTTTGCTTGTGCATTATCTCCGCGCCACATTACGCAATCTACCTGAGCATCTTTATCTCGCATCACGAAATACCAGTGTCCCGAACTGTGAATTTTGAACTGGCGCACTTCGCCAACAATCCATACACCGCCGAAAAACGCTCTTTCGACAGATGCGCGCACGAGACGATTTAATTCGCTGATTGTGATTTTCTTTTGCACAAAAACATTTAATATTCGGAATTGCGTTTTGTCAATATCGCATTTATAAAAAATACCTTGACAGAATTGAAATCGGAGATAATATGCAAAACTGTGCGTGAATTGTTTTCAGTGATAACGAGCAAAATCAGGAGGTTATAGTTGGCAGTTACGATACGATTAAGACGAGGTGGCAGGCGAAATCGTCCATTTTATAGAATAGTCGTTGCCGATTCACATTCTCCCCGAGATGGAAGATTTATCGAGATAATCGGATATTACGATGCAATCAAGGAACCCGATGTATTCGAGATTAAGCAGGATAGGCTTCTCTACTGGGTGAAAGAGGGTGCGAAACCATCTGTGACTTTAAAATCGCTCCTCTCGCGAAAAGGGATATGGAAAGAAATTATACAAGAAATCAGAGGCACGAAACCAAAATCGAAGGACGATGACATTGAAAAAACAATTGAAGTAGATGTAGAACCACAGACAGATTTTGCTACAGAAAGCGAACAAGGAGGGTAAGATGACAGACCTGAAAGCATTCGTCGAGGCGATTGCAAGAGCGCTGGTTGACCATCCCGACGATGTAGATGTCGCGGAGGTTTCCGGAGAACGCACAACTGTGTTTGAACTTCGCGTCGGCGAAGGAGACCTGGGAAAGGTTATCGGCAAAGGCGGACAAACCGCTCGCGCTATAAGAACACTGCTATCCGCTGTATCAGCAAAACAGGGGAAACGTTCCGTTCTCGAAATTATCGAGCCGGATGCATAAATCCAGAATAAAGAAGGTCGACTAAAAGGCGTGGTTCAAATTATTGAATTGCGCCTTTCTTGTTATATGAAACTAAAAATTAGATTAACCATCAAAAAAATGTGAATTTTATCAAAATAAATCTTGACAAAACGAGTTCTGTGAATAGAATGATAATGAGCATATGCTAATAATAAAACAATTAAACGGAGGAAATGAATGCTATTTGCAATCGCATCCGCAGGAAGTGAGATGAGTTCATCGCTTGACCCTCGTTTCGGTCGTGCGGCAGGATTTGCAATTATCGATTCTGATAGTTTGAAAATTATCGATTACATCGTCAATCCGAACATCGCTGCTGGCGGTGGAGCGGGCATCAGCACTGCTCAAATGCTCGCCAATCGGGGAGTTCGAGCCGTTATTGCTGGTGCAGTCGGGCCAAATGCATTCGGTGTGCTAAGTTCAGCAAATATCGCTATGTATTCGACCGCTGGATTGTCGAATTTGCAGGATGCCATAGATGCATTTAAGTCGGGGAAACTCGAAGCAATACAATCTCCCGGTGCAACGGGACACCCCGGAGGCGGAATGGGAGCAGGTTCAGGCATGGGGAGATTTTAGGCATTTTTCAATAGGAGGTGATATTATGCCGAGAGGAGATGGAACAGGACCACGAGGCAAAGGTCCCGGAACTGGTCGCCGTATGGGACGAATGGCGGGAAACCCGCAAGGCGGAATGGGAATCGGAACCCCTCGTAGGCAAGGTGGCAGCGGTCCATTTGCCGCAGGACCGGAAGGACAATGTGTTTGTCCAAAATGCGGATATAAAGTTCAACACGCCGCTGGACAATCCTGCCAGCAGACAGTATGTCCAAAATGCGGTGCAATGATGACAAGAGACACAAGCAATTCATAAAACGAAGGAGGTGTTAAAATGCCGTGGGGAGACAGAACGGGACCGAATGGCGCAGGTCCTATGACAGGTAGAGGATTGGGCTATTGCGCAGGATACGGAAGACCTGGCTATATGAACCAGGGTTTTGCTGGAGGATGGTATGGCAGAGGTTATGGTCGTGGTGCAGGATACGGTGGTGGTGGCTGGCGATGGCGAAACCAATATTATGCAACAGGACAACCAGGATGGGCTCGATATGGATATGGTTATTCACCAGTTCCACCGAGGCCGACAGCAGAACAGGAAAGAGAAGCGCTGTCCCAAGCAGCAGAAGATTTACGCGCAGAACTAAAAGAAATTGAAAAACGATTAGAACAACTGCAAAAAGAAGAATAGTCCAAAACAAAGAATGGGTGGGCATTTACGGAAAATGTCCACCCACAAGGATTTTGACCTATGATAGTATCCGTAGCAAGCGGAAAAGGTGGCACAGGAAAGACCACAGTCGCAGTATCTTTGGCATTAGCGGCAAGTCCTGTGATGCTTATCGATGCCGATGTGGAAGAGCCTAACGCAAACATCTTGCTCCACGCAGAGCGAAGCACCACGAAAAAAGCATCGCTGCCGTTTCCCGCAATCGATATGAAAAAATGCGATTTCTGTGAAAAGTGTTCCGATTTTTGCGCATTTAATGGCATCATTGTTCTCAAAGGATTGAAAGTATTTGCTGTACCTGAAATATGCAAGAGTTGCGGCGGATGCAAGATGGTTTGTCCGCAAAATGCAATATCCGAGGAACCGCGAGATATAGGATACATCGATTTTGGTGAACGAAACCGGGTTTCCTTCATCGAAGGACTTATCAATATTGGCGAATCTTCCGCAACACCACTTATAAGAATGCTTTTCGATTTCACCGATGATGACAAAGATACAATAGTAGATTGTCCTCCCGGTGCAGCGCACCCGATGGTAGAATCGACAAAACACTCCGATTTCGTCATACTCGTTACAGAACCGACACCGTTCGGACTGCACGATTTGAAGGAAGCATTGACGATAACAACGGAGCTTGGCAAAAAAGTCGGGCTCGTTATAAATCGCGCCGATGTCGGTGACGATGAAATTTTAAAATTTGCCGAGCAAAATAATATTCCAATTCTTATGAAAATTCCATACGATACTGAAATAGCGGAAAATTATTCGCGAGGAACTTCTCCTGCGGAATTTTCGCAGGAATGGCGCGAGAGATTCGCTCGACTCTGGATAAAAATACAGAGCATAGTGAGTCCAGCGTGATGCGATATGCACTGGGAGAATATTATTGATATTTACTTGCTAATATAGTTCATTTAGGGAAACATTATAAGGGGGAAATGAACAATGCAATCCACCAATATCAAGCAGGAAGTGTTCAGCCTATTGGAAAACCTGCCACAGGACGCCACCTGGGACGATTTGATGTATGAGATATATATTCGGCAAGCTATCGAAGCCGGGCTGGAAGATAGCGAGGCTGGTCGAACTACCGATGTCGAGGAAGTTCGCGCTAAATTCGGATTGCCCGCATGAAAGTGCATTGGACAGACAGCGCAATAGTGCATCTTGTGAATATTTACGAGTATATTGCACATGATTCACTTGTGTATGCTAAACGAATGATAGACCGAATAACAAAGCGCTCGAAGCAGATAGCAGGCTTTCGAATGTCGGGACACAAAGTGCCGGAATATGAAGCAGATGATATTCGCGAAATTATAGAAAAACCATATCGCATTATCTATCGGATAAAATCAGACCAAATCGATGTTTTGGCTGTAGTGCACGGTGCGCAGTTGCTACCTGAAAAAATAGAAAATTGAAACCAGTTGGAGATTTTTCATGACGGAAGAAAGAAAAGAGATTTACTCAATCAAAGTATCGGCTGGTCGAAGAACATACTTTTTCGATGTCAAGGAATCTTCCGAAGACGGGTTTGACAGAAATTCAGTGTGCGGTTTCAACCGCTCGAATGGGTTCCCGATTTCAATCGGGGGGGAAATATGAAATTTCAGTACCGTTTGTTTTAGCTGACGGAAAACGAAAAACGAAATTCACACAACTACGAACAAATATCCGGAGCATACAATGAAACAAATCGTTATCATAAGCGGTAAAGGCGGCACAGGAAAAACCACAGTCGCAGCGGCGCTGGCGAGAATTGTGCAGCAAAAAATCCTCGTCGATGTCGATGTGGATGCTGCAAATCTCGAAATTGTTACCGATGCAAAACTCGTTAGCTCCGAACCATTTTCAGATGCGCAAATCTCGTCCATAGATACTGAAAAATGTATTCGCTGCGACCTCTGCCGACAGAATTGCAGATTTGGCGCTATCGATGTCGATGCGGGTGGCAATTACTTTGTCGATGAACATTCCTGTGAAGGATGCAAAGTGTGCCAACTTGTCTGTCCCGCCGATGCTGTGTCGGTATCAGAAACGCAATCGGGCACGATAAAGAAATCACAGACACCTTACGGAACACTGTGGCACGGTGAACTTTCGACAGGGCGCGATAATTCGGGCAAAATGGTAACTTTTTTACGCGAAAAAGGCGCAAAAGAAGCGCAGGATGCAAATTTGCCGTATGTGCTAATCGATGGCGCTCCCGGTGTAGGATGCCAAGTTATTGCTTCGGTTACAGGTGTTGATATGGCTCTCATCGTTTCCGAGCCAACGCTTTCTGCGATACACGACTTAAAAAGAATTGCCGAACTTGCGCAGCATTTCCGCGTTCCCGCAATCCTTGTCGTGAACAAAACCACGATAAACAAATCGCTCACAAACGAAATCAAACGATGGGCAAATTCGCAAAATATACCCATTGCAGGCGAAATCCCTGTCGATGTTCGCATTGTAAAATCTATGGCGCAGCGGAAATCGCCGTTGGAAATAGGGGATGAAAAACTCTCGAAAATATATTATGGAATTTGGTCGAAAGTATCCGAATTTATCGAGCAAAAACTATAATAAGACGATTGTTCACTACTCATATCTTTCCTTATCATCTGCAAAAAAACATAGAATCGTTATAAAAACAAGTAAGTTATTCTTGACTTTTAATAACTTACATTC
>JALTEE010000287.1 GCA_027007865.1 bacterium | reverse complement strand
CCGCAACTTATGACTGTGCAAAAAATATCGATGCAAAACTACGAAGAAAAAATTATAGAAGGGCAAAAAGCTACGGTATTCGAAGGGAAACAGGGCGACCTCGATGTGAACATCACAATAGCACATAACAATGATGTTTTATCCATATCGATTCCAAATCAGCACATCGAAGCGAAACTCGCAGAAATCAAAAGCATCGCTCAAGAAAAAGCAGCGATACCAGGCGGATGTAACGAATTAAAGCCTGCTGACTTAAAAGACAAAGATTTTGTCAAACAGATATTAAAGGGCAAGAAATTCGAGGGACACATCTCTTTCGCCCCTAAAAAACGCCTCGATAGAATTTATCTTAACCGCAGAGCGCAAACATATATCGGCAAAATCGATGATGATTCGATAGATGGCGACCTCGAGATAAAACGGATTGGTCATCGAGTTACTCTCGCTGGCGAATGGCCTCTTGCAGAACCGATTAAGACCGACCCCGAATACACTTCGCCCGCGCCGTCTATCGATTCCGACGACCCTGAAATTCAAGAAAAAGCGAATAAAATCGTGGAATCTTCTCCGACACTGTGGGAAGCGGCACGTGCTATAAACCTTTGGGTGTATCGCACAATCGAATACGCATCGCTTCGCTATAGTGCAAAGGATGCTGTTTTGAAAGAGAAAGGCGATGCCCAGTCGAAAGCGGTCGTTTGCGTTGCAATGCTGCGCGCTGTGAACATTCCTGCACGAGTTATCAGAGGAATTCTTATGGCGGATGCGCCACTCGACCATTCCTGGGTCGAAGTTTTTCTCGGACAGGAAATAGGATGGGCACCGATGGACCCAACAACAGGCGAAGTGGATAAAATTTCTGCGAGACATATATCGCTCTGGCTCGGAGAAAAAGAACCGCCCGTCTATGCAAAAGACATCACGCTCGATGTGAAAAAGTTGAAGTAGAATATGCAAAGTCGGAATCGGCAAATTCATCGACGGCAAAAAATTTTGGTATTCCAAAATGAAATAAAATATGATGCTCGTTCACACTTCCATTATACCCGACGATATCCGCCGTTGGAGCGATAACTACTTTGATATCACCGTTGTCATCGATGTTCTTCGTGCGACAACGACACTTCTGTTCGCAATTCGAGCGGGCGCAAAACGAATTGTTTTCACAAAATCGCCAGACGAAGCATTTTCAGTCGCCCGAAATTTAGAAGCGGACACTCCCCTACTCTGCGGCGAACGAAACGGGAAAAAAGTGCCCGGCTTCGACCTCGGAAATTCTCCGTGCGAATATACCGATGAAATCGTCGGCGGAAAAACATTGATATACGCATCGACAAATGGCAGCGTAACAATGCATCTTGCAGAAAGAGTCGCTCGCAGAACAATTCTGGCGAGCATCAGAAATATTTCTGCAGTCGCAAAATATATCGCAGGAAACAACCCCAAAAAATTGCTGCTAATATGCGCAGGCAAAGAAAAAAGAATGTCGCTGGAAGACACATACTGCGCGGGAATGCTGTTCGATAAAATCACAGGCATCGCATCTGAAGTTCCCGCCGACGATGAAACGATTGCTGCGCAACTGCTCTATCACCGTTTCGGCGACGATGTCGGTGAAGTGTTTTCGCATTCGATACACGGAAGATACCTGTCCGAAGAACTCGCTCTCTGGGACGACCTCGCTGCTGCATCGGAAATCGATGCGGATGATATCGTGCCGAAAATCGAAGACGGAGAAATCATTCTTTAATCGAGATTGCTGCTCTTCTACTTGCTATTTTCGTTATTTTATTCAAGATGGCATTATTTGAATTTCGTTTTCCGAAGCGGGACGCTTCGGCTATCAAATTATAAATGATGATAGGCAACAAGGGAGCATGCATACTCCCTTGTTCAAAGAAATCGCCATATTTAACAAGGGGTTGCAACCCCCTGTTCAACGGATTTCGTGGATTGGAACCCCCTGACCTTTCGCTATGCTCAATGTCTGTCCCCCTTATCAAGGGGGACAAAATTCGTGGAGCGCAAGCGGAGCGAATTTAGGGGGTTTACGGTGCTACGCAATCGGCAACAGCAGACAATTCTCCCGTTTCTGCGTGGTTTCCGTTAGAAACTGCCTTCGTTCTATTTGTTTCCGTCCTTGTTCTGCTTGAGTTTGCGCGCTATTGCATAAGAA
>JALTEE010000286.1 GCA_027007865.1 bacterium | reverse complement strand
AAACTCGAAGGGTGTCCCGATTATTCGAGACACCCTGGACGCACCGTCGATTTTGACTCCGGGGTCTTGCGCGTTTTAAATCTTATTTTAAATTCAGCAAATGGAAAACGGAATATCAATCGAAAAAATCCCAACTTATGCCAAATCTGAATTGTTTGCCCAGCGATTCACTGTTATCGGGCAGTTCGTATTTTTCATCGGTGATGTTTTCACCGATTGCGAAAAGTTCGAAATCGAGGTATCTGATGGATGCTCTTCCACCGAGTAAAAAGACCGATGGCATATCGACAAGTTCCGTCGTCCAGGTAGTTTCATTATATTTTAATCTCGCAATTTTTCCCGTGTAGGTTGGCTCGATGCGTAATTTGAATTTTAAATCATCGTTCCAAATACCGTAATCGAATCCCAACGATGCTGATAAATAAGCATCGGGTCGCTCGGGCAATTTTTCGCCGGATGAATCTGTCGCGCTGATTAAAGTATAAGAAATGGCGGCTGAAAGCCAATCCATCGGTTTTGCGCTGCATTTCATCGTTGCACCGGCGATTGTCGCAGCATCGATATTTTCAGGGAATGTAGTCGATGTATATGAACTGTCGGTAGATGAAGATGTATTGCCCGTCCACGGAGATGTTATTAAATTTTTGTAGAATGTTGCAAATCCCGATATTCCAATATCGTATCGTGGAGTGTCATATCCCGTTGTAAGTGCGATATTTGTGGATTTCTCATTTTGCAAGTCGGGGTTTCCTTGTGTGATATATGTCGATGATGTCCAGCCAGTCGTGTCGCCAGCCGAATCCACGACAGGATAGTTGTATGTTGCGGCATCGTAATACCACATTTCGTTTGGGTTCGGTGTGCGAAAACCAGTTCCTGCGGTGATTGCGCCGAAGAATTTTTGTGAAAAATCATATCTCGCTGCTCCACCGAAGCTGGGCAGTGTTGAGCCGGAAATCTCCTTGTCGATTCTCGCAGATGCCATCGCGGAAATTTTACCGAATTTTGCGTCGGTTTGAGCGCCGGCGGCGAATGTAGTCGGATTGTGTTCGCCGCTTGCTGTGCTGTTCAAATCGTAGTTTTTTACCTGTGAGAATATCGTCGGTTCGAACGCGCCAATTGTAAATGTTCCGCGCAAATCGCCTGTGATTACATTGCCCTGATGGCGAAATTCGTATCCTCCACTCTCGTATTTCTGGTCGTATTTTTCGAGTTGGGCGCTTGTGCGTATTTTCATTGCGCCTAATTCCCCATTGATATGCAGTGCCCCGATTGCGGCATCGTCGAATTGGTGGCACAATGCGCCGAACCAATGATAATCGAGCCAGCCGAGATGAGATTGTGCATACATTTCAGTGCTCCAACCATCTGCAATTGCCACAGCAATTTTTGCCGATAAATTTTCGCTTCTCGTGCCATCGTCGGTTTCTGCACCTGCGGTAGTGAACCTCGTGCCTGAAACATACATTCCAACGCGTTTAAAAAAATGATGCTTCATTCTCACAGCGAGCCAGTCATAATCGTAATCTCCTGATGCAATTTCTACTCTTGTGAAAGCGCCTTTACCGAAATTGGATTGTGTGTGTAGATTGATTACACCCGCCATTCCTCCGCTACCGTATAGACCCGAATGGGAGCCTGGGATGATTTCGATTTTGCCGATTGACCAGAGTGGCTGGTAGTTCATATCGTATTCTTGCAACTGCGGGAACGCAACGGGCAAACCGTCGAGTAAAAAGGACTGATGTGATAGCGAGCCACCGTTCAACATCGGCGTGGACACTTTTAGCGGCAACTGCCCAGATTTGACATATATTCCGCCATCGGTGGACAAAATTTCTTTTAATGAAGCATCGTGCTCACTCATAATTGTGCTGTCTGAAATAGCGAGGCTCTGAACATATTTCATTGCGGGAGATGTGATAAATTGGCTATCCACTACGATTAGTTCTTCACCGATATATGTTTTTAAACTTTCTGCGCTGTCCTGCACCGTTTGAGATTGCACAACTTCACCTGCCCATAGCGATGAAATCAGAAAAAGAGCAAGTAAAACCGTCATCCAGAGCGTCGAAAACCTCATAAAATACCTCCTGCTAAATTGTTTGTTGTTTAATAAGAAAAATATCCTTATCTAATTTTATGTCAAGGGAAAAATACAACATAATGTATTATTA
>JALTEE010000285.1 GCA_027007865.1 bacterium | reverse complement strand
GCGTATGATGTTCCAAGTATATTCCATTTTGCAGTAAGAGGGTATATTAAAACCGCAAGTATCACAAGACGAGCAACTTGCATTTTTGTATCAATGTATGGTTTTCCAATAGAGTAGAAAATATATCCCGATGTTGCCGCCAAGGCTCGCATAAGTCCCGCAGCTGCAAGAACTTGCATTGCCGGAACTATTTCAAGCCATTTTTTACCAAGAAATATATTTACACCATCATTTGATAGAACAATTATCAAAAAACATAGTGGAATTGCCAGAAAAGCCGTAAATTGTAAAACTTTTAGATAAGTTTTCTTCATTCTTTCACGATTATCCTGCAATCGCGAATAGACTGGGAAGGTGACTTTTGAAATAACATTCACAATTTCCGTAGAAGCCATATTGGATACTTTATACGCCATTTGGTAAAACCCGAGTGATATAGTTCCTAAAAATTTTCCAACAAAAATATCATCGCCTTGAGTTGTTATAAAAATAAGAATTCCACTGCCGAATACCCATTTCCCAAATTTATACATTTTCTTAAATACTCTTATATCGATTTTGAATTTCGGCCTATATGATGAGATAATGAAACTGACAACGAACCTTACCGCATTCCCGACTATCGCTCCTAAAACGAGTGCAATTACATTTCGCAATATAATTGCTGCTATAACTGCAACAGCAAAATCTGCGAGTGAACCGCTGACATCGTAGATGAATTGTTTTTGAAATAGAAGTTCCCTCTGAAAATAGACTATTCCAATATTTACAGCGCCAATTAAAAGAGGCGATATTGCGAGAAGTCTTATAACTTTAACCGCTTCCGGATTTTTGAAAAATGCTGCAACTGGCACAGCAATAAAAAAAATTATCGTGGATAAAATCACACCGCGAATCAAAAGAACAGACCACGCAGTATCAAGGTCGTGAACGATGTCATCCTTCTCTTGGATAAGTTTTTCATTAAAACCTGTTTTTGAAAAAACATCTAAAATCGATAATGTCAGAAGAGCAATTCCCATAGTTCCGAAATCCTTTGGAGCAAGTAATCGAGCGAGAATTATAAGTTTTACGATTGTGAATATTCTTGTGATTGCTCGTATGGAAAAAACCCAAAAACCACCCTTTATACTTTTTATTGCGAGTGTTCCGTCTGAAACTTCATCGTCAGAAATCATACGATTCTCCTTCGTAGGATATCGTGAATGTGCAAAAATCCGACCACAAAATTATCTTTCAAAATCACGAGAGATGTAATTGCATTGCTTTCCATAATGTGCAGTGCTTCTTCTGCGAGCGCATTTGGATGGAGCGACTTCGGAGAAGGTGCAGCAAAAGTCATAACATTTTCGTCGAGCGGGTTATCTATATCGGTTCGCTGAATTGCTCTGCGGATATCGCCATCGGTTAAAATTCCGAGCAGTTTTTCGTTATTCATAATCAATGTCGTGCCGAGTTTTTTCTGCGTGATTTCAACGATTGCGTCTCGCAGTGTTGCATTCGGCGGAACGGTCGGAATTTCGTTGCCTGTGTGCATAAGTTCTTTAACTTTTGTGAGTCGGTGTCCCAGCGAACCGCCTGGATGAAATTTCCCGAAATGTTCCTTTGTTATGCCGAGAATTTTTACCAGCGCCGCGACAATGGCATCTCCAACAGCAATAGAAGCAACAACGGAAGTCGTTGGAATAATTCTCAGCGGTTCGCCCTCGTCAGATGTAGGCAAAATAACCGCAACATCGGATTGTTTGGCGAGTGAAGAATTTTTATCGGCAGTAATAGCGATAATAGGCAGTCCCCAGCGCTTAAAATATGCGAGGAGAGATTCGAGTTCTTCTGTTCGTCCGCTTTTGGATATACATATCGTAACATCCTGTTCGGATAGCAGCCCGAGGTCTCCGTGCAGCGCTTCCGTCGGATGTAGGAATATTGCCGCCGCGCCGATAGATGTCAGTGTGCTTGCGATTTTGCGCGCAGCAACACCCGATTTACCGAGACCCGTAACAATGATTCTTCCACTGCACGATGCGCAGATTTCCGCCGCACGAGATATTGCCGATGCCTGTCCCGAAAGCGCTGAAATCGCCGACGACTCGTGCCGAAGCAAATTTTCTATAATTTTTTCGTATTTATTCATAAAAAACAATTTATGTTGATTTTTCAAAAATTCAACATTTTTTCAA
>JALTEE010000284.1 GCA_027007865.1 bacterium | reverse complement strand
ATCTTATATTGTTTGGAGGTTATTATGGCAAATAAGTGGATAATAATAATACTGATGGTAATTATCTCGATTTTGATTTTTGGTTGCGAAAAGAAGGAAAAAATTGTAGCGAAGGAAAACGAATATAAGACATTTGTAAAAAAACGGCAGGAAAAAATACTCGGAGTGGATGTCGAAGCATTGAAAGCGGCTTTGAAAAAATATCCCGAATTTAAGGCAAAGGTTAGGAGTGGGAATTTCGACCCGGGTGAATTTAGGAACTATGCTCGTCAGAAGAATGTGAATTCAATCAATATGCTGACTTTGTTTTTTGTAATTCAAGAGATTTCGGACAGCGTTAAAGTTCCGTCTGGGAAAAAATATCTCGAGAAAAAATATAAGCCGAAGGTCATAGAATTAGTGGCAAAAAATCTCGGTTTGCAGGAATAAACCTGACTTTTTTATAGCAGGAGGATAGAATGAGGAACAAGAAAGGCTTTACACTAATTGAGATAATGATAGTAGTGGTAATTCTCGGTGTTCTTGCTGGGTTAGCCATACCGCGTTTTAATAAGGCTTCTCGAAAAGCGAAAGTGAGTGAAGCGAGACTGGTTATTAAAAATATTTATCAAACTCTTCAAACATATTACACATCGAATGGACATTATCCACTCAATTTTGGCCGGTTTGGTTGGTGTATTTTCAACAATGCCAGCACAAAAAACACAAACTGGAATAGTATACCCGGTATAAAAATTAATCGACCGAGCGGGTATCCAAGATTTACTTATGTCTATTACGCTCGTTCGACCTATGTTTATATCGCTGCATGGGGATATGCCCCGGATTCGTGGGATATGTCGATGATAAAAATGAATGACCTAATAATGCGCAAAGAAGGAAAATTTTATGGGGGAGATTTCCGTGATTAAAATATATTATAGTGCTGCGATATATTTTTACTCTATCGGAGGCTTTTTATGAAAGCAGTGATACCTGTAGCGGGGGTCGGCGAACGGCTTCGCCCATTCACGCATACAACGCCGAAACCGCTTCTCGCAATGGCAGGAAAACCGATTCTCGCTCATATAATTGATGGACTTATCGAGAGCGGCATCGACGAACTCATCCTCGTTGTCGGATACCTCGGCGAAAAAATCGAAAATTTCGTCAGGAATAGATATGATATACCTATAAATATTGTCTGGCAAGACGAACTGCTCGGACTTGGGTATGCCGTATATCTTGCTCTTAATCACATCGAAGACGATGAACCCTTTTTAATTGCACTCGGAGATACGATAATAGAAGCGGATATATCGAAAATAATAAGTTCTACAGAGCATATAATCGGTGTAACTTGGGTCGAAGACCCACGAAGGTTCGGTGTCGTGGAGCTTTCAGGGAAGCGCATTATAGGAATGGAGGAGAAGCCTGAAAATCCAAAGAGCAACTGGGCAATTGCTGGTCTCTACTATTTTGTAAACGCTGCAGAACTGCGCACACAACTGAAAAATTTAACAGAAAAAAATATTCGCACAAAAGGTGAAATTCAACTCACCGATGCGCTCGGTAGAATGCTGAACAACGGCGAAGAATTCGGTGCATCTGTCATCGAAGGATGGTTCGACTGTGGGAAATCCGAAACACTGCTTGCAACGCATAGACATCTTCTCGGCAAAAACGGAAAAATTACAGAACTGCCTGGATGTATCGTAATCCCACCTGTCCACATATCGAAAAATGCAACGGTCGAAAATTCTATTATCGGACCTTTTGTCTCCATCGGGAAAAATGCGATAATAAAGAGTGCAATTTTGAAAAACAGCATCGTCAGCGACGGCGCAATAATCAATCACTGTATTCTTGAAAACTCGATTCTCGGAAACGATTCGTCGTTCTCTGGAATCCCGTTCAGGCTTAATCTCGGTGATACATCGAAAGTGGAACTCGAATGGAAATAATTTTATAAATCTTGGAGGATTAAATGAAACGGTTTTTACTTATCCCGATTTTGTTTGTTGCCGCATCTATTTTTATAATCGGCTGCAGCAAAGATAACGATAATAGTAGCAATACTGCGCCAACCGTTTCTATCACCTCGCCGTCAGATGGCGATACGATAGTTTTCCCGCAGACAATTTCCGCAACGGTTTCCGATGATGGCACAATCGAGCGGGTGATTTTCATTGCGGCGGGAGAAACGGTGAGTGTCGATACAGAATCGCCATACGAAGCAGTATGGAGTTTCTCCGACGATTCTGGCGAAGCACAGATAAAAGTCTGCGCTATCGACAATGACGGGAATGAGGGCAGCGATGAAATTTCTGTTTTTATACAGCCACCCGATTATGATTTTTTACTTTCTGTCTCCGCAAAAAGTTCGCATAATATTTATCTATCCTGGCACAGAACCACGGCTTCGCTATTTTATAAATATGCTGTATATATGGCGGAAGGAAGCGAAGTCGATGAGACAAGCCTGCTCGCTGATGAAATGACAAATCAATATGATACGACTATCCTTGTGGAACATCTCGACCCGACGACACAATATTCATTCATAGTGTATTCGTATCATCTTTCGGGAGATACGCTTGTTTCCAATGTTCTAACCGTTAATACGGAGGAAGTTCCCACAACTTATGATGATGGCGCTGAAATGATTTCCATTCCTGCGGGTGATTTCACGATGGGCGATGTCTGGCTCGTCGGCGGGAATGAAGAAACGCCAGCCAGAAGAGTTTATCTATCCACATACAAGATATATAAATACGAGGTTACCTGCGGGCAATATAAGCAGTTTATCGATGCAGGTGGATATTCCGACCCAGAATGGTGGGACAGCACAGGGTGGATGTGGAAGGAGGAAAATAGTTTGACCGTTCCGCTCACTTGGAACGACCCGGACTACCCTTGTGGAGATGATTATGAAAACTACCCCGTCAGCGGAGTTTCCTGGTATGAGGCGAATGCCTATGCGAATTATGTTGGAAGACGGTTGCCCAGCGAAGCACAATGGGAATGTGCTGCGAGGGGCAGGGGAGGAGACGATGAAAATGGCGATAGTTTTACTGATGGTTATCAGTTTCCTTGGGGGAATGAGTTTTTTGCCGGCGATACATTTCACTGCAACTATCAATCCGAAGCAGATGGCGGCGAAGCCGACGGTTTCAACGATGGATATTTTGAAACCGCTCCGGTTGGAACATACCCCGATGGCGCATCGCCGTTCGGTGTAATGGACATAACAGGAAATGTTTTGGAATGGTGCTCTGATTGGTATGATGCGCTTTATTATGGTAGTGCACCGAGCACCGACCCGGAAGGACCGGAAACTGGTGAGCAAAGAGCACTTCGTGGGGGCGCTATCATATACGATTCAGGTGGAGCGATTTCAGGATACAATTTGAGAAACACCCGCCGATTTTCAAAGCAGCCAGAAACACAGCGTGATTTCATAGGTTTTCGTCTTGTCGAGCAATAAAACGATTTCTGTCCAATATTATGTAAATGGGGGAATAAAATGCGCATTTTTGCAATTTTGTTTGCTATCGCTTTTGTTTGTTTTGCGACAGCATTTCCTGTTCAAATTATCGAGCAATCTTCCGATAAAATAGCTATTCGTTGGCAGAACGATGGCAATTTTGAAATTGTCCGAGCCACGCGGGGGAATTTTTCCGAAATTCGTTGGAAGGATGCGGATTACATTTGGAATGAAGGCAAACCACATTTGCCTGTTTTTCGCATTCCAATCAGAGTGGGGAGAAACGCAACCGTCGATGCAAAAATTATTAGCGAATATGCAGTCGAACTTACATCGCCGATTATTCCCTCTCAACCGATGGAAACACAGAGTCGGCGAAAAATTTCCGCCTTCGATAATGCGCTTTATTCGTCGAATAAGCCTTTTCCGAATGACCCTGTTCGCATTGTTCAATCTGCGGTTTTGCACGGGGATAATTTTATTATTTTGGAAATCTGTCCTGTAAAGTATTTCCCTGCTCAGAATAAACTCGAAATTGCAAATGAAATAGAGATAACAATTCATTCGGATAGTGTGAGAAATCGTTTCCCGTCGCCGATATTCGATGCGATAAAGAAAAATTTTTTCATAAATCCTGCCGAAGCAGAACCGCCGTATAGCAGAGCGCCTGCAAAGATGCTCGTTCTATGCCCATCATACTATAGACTTTCACTGGAACCCTGGCTCGAATGGAAACGACAAATCGGTTTTTCTATCGATGTGCGAACTCCCGACGAACTCGGTGGCACGGTTTCATCTATCGGCGATTCAATCGATGCGATTTACGATGAATGGGGCGGAATAGATTATCTTGTCATTGTCGGCGATGTGGACGATGTGCCGACTCACGATACCGGCGGCTCGGATTCTCCAACAGATATAGACTATGGCTGTGTGGACGGAGATGATTATGTGCCTGATATGTTAATAGGTAGAATCTCTGTGGAAAATATTGACCAACTCGATGAGTTGGTGTCGAGATATATCGAGTATGAGAAGTTTTTATATACTGACAGTGTTTTTGCTGGGCGATTTTTGTTCGGAACGAGCAACGACGGCACTTTTCACGATATGGTTCATACGGTTCACAACTATGTGCGGGATAATTACTTAACTCCTCTCGATATTGGATATGAGGAACTCGATGGCGACTATGCCACAGAAACCGATGTTGTTTCCGCACTGGATAGCGGATACGCGTATTATTATTATTACGGTCACGGCTGGAGTGGCGGACTTGGCGCACCACCATTGACTTTTTCAAGCGTTGCTTCTATGGCAAATAATCAAATGTATCCATTCATTGTAGGAAATGCTTGCTCGACTAATGATTTCACGGCGGATACATCGTTTGGAGAGTATTTATTACGCCGCGCAGATGCTGGTGCAATCGGCTATATCGGCGGGTCTAATTCTACATATTGGTATCCCGATAGTGTGTGGGAAATAGAAACATTTAGCGCATTCCTCGCCGATAGTATATCATCTGCAATGGGACAGTGTTACAGTGCATTTCTCGATGTTATGGTTTCATTCCCCGATTACGGACACTATTTTTTCGATGTATATAATTTAATCGGCGACCCATCGGTGCAATTATGGGCTGGCATACCACAAAACCTTGTGGTTGACGCACCGACTATGTATGTTGTCGATGCAGAAAATAATGTCGATATAAATGTATCGTCGTCGGGAAGTCCTGTGGCGAATGCTACGGTGTGTATTTACTGGAGCGATTCATCCATTGTTTCGCAAACCGATTCGAGCGGATATGCTGAATTAACAATTCCTTCGCTGCCGCCGGAAACGCTGACTATAACAGCAACTGCCTATAGAAAAATACCGCAGCAGATACAGATATTGCCCCGTATACCAGACGAGCCATATCTTTATGTAAATGGATTTTACCCGAGCGATGCTGAAAGTATCTCGGTTAGAAATGATGGCGATGGTGTGTGGGATTTTGGAGAAACGCTCTCGGTAAATCTTAATATAATGAATTACGGGATAATCGATTCTGGTGTGGACTTAAATATAACATCTGTTGACCCATATTTGACGATATTAAATGGTGATACAACAATTTCGGTCATAGATAGTGGTGCGGAATTTAATTACTCATTTATTGTTGTGGTTGACACGATTGTTCCCGATAATCATATCGCACAAATATCGGTATCCATTGCAGACAGCGCAGGCGGCAGTTGGGAATATGTCCGCCAGTTGAGGCTTAACAGTCCTGTTGTGCAATTCGAAAGTATTGCTATTTCCGATTCCTTATACGGTGATGGCGATTACTTTATCGAGCCCGGCGAAACTGTGAATGTATGGTTATACACAAGTGTTCCCGCCGGCTGCGACTTGGACAGCCTTCATATTTATTGTAGTATTCCCGATGATATCGATTTTGCAAATCTTTTATCGGCAGATACATTGCTTGTTGACATAGCACCGCCTTGGAATGGAATAATCAAATTCCCTATCGAAATAACGGATGTTCCCGATTTTGAATTTCCTTTGATATTCCGATGGGATGTTGCCGAGGTCAGCGTTACCGATACGATGGATATTTTTGCTGGTTCGCCTGGGTTTTCGAGCGATGCGGATAATATAGATATCTGGTCGAACGAGGATTTGGGCGATTGGTCGTTGAGCACGATAGAGTTTAATTCACCTAATAGTTCAATTGTAAATGTTCATTATGGAGATAGGTTTTATGATAATGACCAGCATTGGAGTCTTGCTTCTCCTGTATTTGTGATTCCATGGAATGCGCATCTATGTTTTTGGTATAAACTATTTGTTCCATACATCGCTTCGGATGGCGACATCGCGGAGATGGAAGTTTGGACAGATGAAGATACTATTATCCTCTGGGAACTCGATGAACCGCAAACTCATTGGGAACTTGCTGTTATTGACATTCCTGCAGAGTATTATGGCAAATATGGAAAAGTTGTATTAAAATTCGAGTCGGATTCATATAATTTTAGAAGGGGCTTTTTTATAGACGATATCGCCGTTGTTTCTAATGGCGGTTTTCTCGGTGATGCTTCAGTTAGTCCGTCTATAGGAGAAAATGGCGGAACATATTCATTTGGGGTAACTTATGGTTCTGTGACCGGCGAGGCACCGAATTATATCTATCTCGTTCTCGATGGAACCGATTATGTTATGATACCGGAAAGCGGATATGATACCCCCTGGTTCAGATACCACAGCAATTGTGTATTAGATGAAGGTATCCATAATTATTATTTCAGGTTTCAGGATGCTTTCGGAACTCACCGTTTTCCAACCGATACAGAATTTGTTGGTCCACTTGTCGGGGAAAGTATTTTTAATAGCGATTTTGAAAGTGATGATGGTGGTTTAACAGTGGAATCTCCCGGCTGGTATTGGGGCATTTCCGATACGGTTCATTCTGGCGTAAGATGTTGGAATAATATAGGTTCGGCAAGCGAATATGATGCCGATATTAATGCAAAACTTGTGTGGCATCTCGATTTGACAGGTTCATTTCATCCCGCGATTACTTTTTGGAGCAATATCAAATTTGCGCGAGGGTCATCATCGGGGCTTCTGCGAGATGGCGGCAATATAAAGATTAGAACTATATCATCAACGGAAATTATCGAACCTATACCGGGATATGATGGTGAAATTATTAGCGATTCCAACCCGCTCGCGGGCGAACCTGCATTTGGAGCGCAATGGAGTGAACATTGGCAAAAAATGTATATCGACCTTCTCGAATGGGCTGGTCAAGAAATAGATATTATATTTAATGCAGGAACAAATGATTTGGAAGCATCTACCGGTTGGTTTATAGATGATATCGAACTAATAGATATTGGAGCAGTCGGTGTCGATGAAAAG
>JALTEE010000283.1 GCA_027007865.1 bacterium | reverse complement strand
TAATAATAGTGTTACTGCAAAATTTATGGGGGTAATATGTGCATTATTTAATTGCATCGCGCACAATTTTTTCAAACGATTCCGCATCGAGACTCGCTCCACCGACAAACAAGCCATCCACATCGGGCTGAACGATGAGCGATGCCGCATTTGCAGGCTTCACACTACCGCCATAGAGAATTCTGATTTCATTCGCAATATTCTCATCGAACATTTCTGCAAGAATTTTTCGGACAAATTTTTGCGCATCTTGCGCCTGTTCGGGTGTAGCGGTAACACCCGTTCCAATTGCCCAGACCGGCTCGTAGGCAATGAGTATTTTCGATGGGTCTTCGATTTTGATGCCATCAAGGCTGCCCTTCAATTGTGTCCTTATAACTTCTTCGGTTTTTCCTGCCTCTCGCTCTTCGAGTAGTTCACCGATACACAGCAATGGCAGCAGTCCCGCATCGAGTGCGGCTCTCACTTTGCGATTTATATATTCATCGTTTTCGTTAAAAATATGTCTTCGCTCAGAATGACCCAGAACAACGATTTTTCCGCCCGCGGATTTAATCATATCTGCAGAAATTTCGCCTGTGAACGCTCCCTTCGCCTCGTAGTGCATATTTTGTGCACCAAGAATAATTTTCGATTCCTTCTCGCGCAAAATTATGCTCAAAGAATAGATATCCACAAAAGGCGGACAAATAAATATATCGGCAAAATTCACATCGGACAGTCGGTCGCACAACTGCCTCGCCAATGCCTGCGCCTCGGGAACCGTCTTGTTCATCTTCCAGTTTCCTCCAACAATTACCTTTTTCATATTGCCCTCCTCTTATAATTATTATTTCTCATAATCATTTTTTATCCACGACTGCGGCTAAAAATTCTCCTTCGCACACCACTTCACCATTCACAGTTGCCGTGCCTTTGAACTTGCAAATTTTTCTTTTTAATGAAATCATTTCTACGCGAATAATCATTTGGTCTCCCGGAAGAACAGGTTTTCTAAATCGGACTTTGTCCACACCCATAAAATATGTAACGGTATTTTCGGGGTCAGCAACGGTTTGCATCAGCAAGAAACCGCCTGTCTGCGCAATCGCTTCGATTTGAAGGACACCAGGCATCACGGGATGTCCTGGAAAATGCCCCTGAAAAAACGGCTCGTTAAATGAAACATTTTTAACCGCCACAGCATATTTACCATCTTCAAAATCCATCACTTTATCCACAAGAAGAAATGGATATCTATGTGGCAACACATTTTGAATAGATTCGATATCGAGCGTTGTGGATTTGCTTCCGAACGAGGCGGCAAGTTGGCGCTTTTTCAGATGTTTCCGCAGCAATTTTACAAGAGCGACATTTGCGGAGTGTCCTGAGCGAGCGCCGATTATGTGTCCCTCTATAAAAGAACCGAGCAGTGCAAGGTCGCCGAGAAGGTCTAATACTTTATGGCGCACAGGTTCGTTGTCGAATCGCAGCGGTGTATCATTCAAAACACCGCTATCACCTGCATAAATAGCTCTATCCGCAGGAATATCAAAATTATCGCGTAAAAATTGCTCCTCTTTTGTCGAAAAATCCTTGTCGATAATCACAATCGCATTATCGAGATTTCCGCCTTTGATAAGTCCACGCTTAAAAAGGTCTTCTACTTCCGACAAAAAACAGAATGTCCGCGCCGACGAAAATTCATCGTAAAATTCCCGTTCGAGAGATTCCATTGTCGTGTATTGTGTTCCCAGCGCTGGATTTGCATAATCGACCATCAATGTGATGCGGAAGCCGGCGAATGGGATTATATGAATATCGGTTTTTCTATCGGGGTCAGAGAACTGGATTACTTCATCTACTTTCAATATCCGCCGCGGCGCCTCCTGCTCGACAATGCCGACTTTTTTAAGCGCATCGGCAAAATCTCTCGCACTGCCGTCGCACACAGGCGGTTCAGAACTGGAAAGTTCCATAGCACAGTTATCTATGCCCAAACCATATAGCGCTGCGAGAATATGCTCTACCGTAGAAACTTCCACGCCATTTTTTGAAAGAACTGTCCCGCGGATAAGTTCATTCTTCGCATTTTCTACAATTGCTTCGACAACAGCATCGTCGCCGAGGTCTGTTCTCTTGAATGAATACCAGCTGTCAGGCGGCGCAGGCTTAAACTTTATCGTGCAACTTTTTCCTGTATGC
>JALTEE010000282.1 GCA_027007865.1 bacterium | reverse complement strand
ATATATATCGTTTCGAATGCTGGTTACTTGTCAGGATACCTCGACATTGGGCTTATCGGTGCGAATTTTGAAATGATTATAGCATCCTTTTTCCTCTCACTCTTGCTGATGAATTACTTTTTTGTTTTGTTACTATCCACCGTTCTCTAGTATCATAAGTCATGATTTTTGTCTCTCGTGAAATGGCTTTTTATTTCTCAAATCATGACTTAAGCCCCTTAATTCATTTGTCTCCATCTTTTTTCCGCTTGTTGTTCTCCCAACGGCTGAAGTTGTGGGTTGCATTATCCTTTATCGGGCGCTTCGCTCGGTTCGGTCGCTGGGCACAATCCAATCGAATGAGAATTTGCCATTACCTGATGTTCTCGCAACTTTGAACCTTTCTGAGTTCTTATCGGTGGTACAAAGAACCACACATGGACAGTGAGTCATAACTGTGACCGCCGGAACAATCCTGTCCAATTGTGATGCAAACTCATTGGAGAATGATATCCACATTTTTTCAATATTCGTTGTAGCAGTGCTAAAATGAAGTAGAAGGAATAAGGATAATTTCATTCATCCACCACCAAATTGTCATAAGAACTGCAGTTGCAAAAACAACTCTTCCAGAAAATGCGAGCTTCTGAAATGGAATCGCCGGCAAAATAAAAAGTACAAGAGTCCCAGCAATCGAGTAGATAAATTTACCATCCTCGAAATTATAATTTATTACATACTTTTATTCGAGTTTGTTTACCAAACAATCATTCCTTTGGTATCGTGAGATGTGGATGTAACATCCAGCGAACGACTTCCATCACCGGGACATTTCAGAACTATATCTCCTGAGGTTAAAGTTAAAATCGTATCTGTTGTGTTTAAATCCGCCGTTCCGCTGAGAACAGTTGTCGAACCGCCATCATATTTGTATCCTATCCAAACGATATGCGCATCGTTCTCGGTTAAATAGATAAACGCAATATTCGAAGGACTCCCATAAACATCGGCGATTGCAATTGTGCACGTATTGTAATGAGGAATATCGAAACTTGTCGAACCGCCGCCGGGTGCTATCCCAAATTTTGTGCAGTTAGCACTTGATGATGTAATAGCAGATCTCGCTGCTTTTTTCACCTGCCCGCCATCGATTGTGAGAACAGAATCGTGTGTAGCATCGTCGGGAACATTGCCGAGATAAAAAGCATCGGATATGCGTCCTGTGCCGTTTACATCGAGTTTGTAAGTAGGGCTTGCCGTTCCAATACCAACATTGCCTCCATCAATTGCGAATAATTCATTTCCCGTATAATCTGGGTCTGACCAATCTGAAGGTAAACTGGTACCATCATCCTGCACAGTTTTGTAAATCGTAACTTTTTTTGGAGATGGATAATAATGATAGGTTGCATCTACATGTCCATAGTCGGTGGATACATAGACCCAAAGCCTGATAGTGTCGTTATCATCGGTGCTATGCCATTTTGCTGCTAACCTTGCTCCACCACCGCCGCTTTTTACATATTTAAAACCCAATGTTTTTTCTGGTGTTGAATCACCTTGTCGTTTATAAGTAAGGACAAATGGCATATAAGATACTTTTGCAATACAGCAATCACGAATTGTTACCGTACCATAAACCGTGTATCCACCATAATAAGCTGTATTGACAATTTCAACCAATCTATAATAATGGCCTGAGCTACCACTACCAAAACTAATGGAAGCAGCATCGGACACTATAGAAGTATCTTGAATAATAGCTCCTGACAATCTGGCATTTCCAGATACATCTAACTTGTATGCAGGGCTCGTCGTTCCGATACCGACATTGCCGCTGAAATACCCATCACCTTCGAAATATCCTCCCCAGTTGGTTGTTGCCCCCGATGCTGTTCCTCTGACGCCGATATGAACATCTCCACCAGCACCTGTTGCCTGCCCTGTAATTCCTGTTGCAGTCCCGGTTCCAGTAGAAGCAGTGTTCACGCCATAAATTCCCGTTTCTCCGTAGGCATCGACTTCGCCATATACACCGTTGTCGGCGTTTGCGAGTTCTGCACGATTGTTCTCTGTCGGTCGTTCGGCGATAAGCCCGACAGCGCCAGAACTGCTGCCCCCGCGAAAATATCCCCCGATACCGTTCGCTCCGCCCTCGCTCGCTATGAATGCAGTATCGTTATCTGCTGTGTTATGGACATTGCCT
>JALTEE010000281.1 GCA_027007865.1 bacterium | reverse complement strand
GAATCGAATAAATGAATAAACGCTAAATTACTAGGCCTGTTTCTTATGAAATATGAAAAATAATAGAAAAAAAAGAAGAGGTCTCGATAACTTGTGGGAATTGCCAGAATATACTCGGGGAAACGAGACGATAATTACATCGGATAATGAGAATCGGGGAAAGAGCAATCCTATTAAAAATGTAGTTCATGTTTATCTCGTCAGAAACGCACCGGAAAACGCTCTCAAAACAATCGAAAAATGGAAGGATGAGGAACCCGCTTCTCCCACCCCGCTGCTGTATGAAGGAATGGCGTTGTTTCAAATGGGGAAATTAGATGCTGCGATAGATGTATTACAGAAAGCTGTAAAAATGAAGCCCGATTTCTATAGCGGATGGCTCTATCTGAATATAATGCATTTTCGCAACGGCAATCCTGCCGAAGCGATGAAATGTTTTCGCAAAGCGCTCGAAATAAATGATAATCTTTTGGAAGCCTGGTTTGAAAAAAGCCAACTCACGATTTTCGAGGGGGAAAAGGAACTTTCTCTGGAGTGTATTGAAAAATGTCTGCAACTCGACCCGACTTCTGCAAAATCATGGAATAGAAAAGGCGTAATAGTTGGGAATATGAATAATATTGAGGAAGCTGAAAAATGTTATCTTAAAGCGATATCGCTTGACCCCGATAATATGAATTACTGGGCAAATCTCGGGAAAACATATATCGATATGAATAAATACGATGAAGCAATGGATTGTTTCATGAAAGTATTGGAAATAGAAAAAGATAATCAGGGTGCACTAAATAATTATGGAACTCTTTTAATGAGATTGAAAAGGTTCGATGAAGCAGAAGAAGTATTCAAGCGATGTATCGAGTTAAATGACTCGTATTTCATCGCATATTATAACCTCGCTTGTGTATATGCATTGATGGGAAAAAGCGAAGAAGCCCTGCATCAACTCGAAATTGCCATTACCGAATTTCCCGCATATCGCGAGATGGCTCAAAATGACCCCGATTTCGATACTATTAAAAATGACAAGCGATTTGTTGCCCTTGTGAACGATGATAATATATAGGTAAATATTTTCTAATAAGATTATTGCGTAATTGTGTAAAACGATTGGGTGATAATATAGGTTGAGCGTCTCACTCGACAAAAAAACTGTTTTCCCCACCTGTCTGCATAAAAAAGGAAATGCCCCAAAATACCCGATATATGACATATATTTCCCTTTTTGATTTTTGATTTGTCATTTTGCATTTTGATGTTTAATATTCGAACATTGATGAATTTTAGCAAAACCGATAAGGTATGATAATTGTTCAAAAATATGGCGGGAAAAGTGTTTCGACAATCGAACGCATTCGCGATGTAGCGAAGCAAATCGTTAAGCATCACATAGAAGGTGTCGGACTTGTCGTCGTCGTGTCTGCGATGGCGAACACAACCGACGAACTGCTGAAATATGCAAATCTCGTAGCGCAAAATCCTCGCGAACGCGAAGTAGATATGCTGCTCACTGCTGGCGAGCGAATTTCGATGGCGCTGCTTTCGATGGCGATTTGGGATATGGGACATAGCGCGATTTCGTTCACGGGTTCGCAGAGCGGAATTATTACCGATAATGTTCATATGCGCGCTCGCATCGTGGAAATTCGTGCATCGAGAATCATATCCGAATTGCAGCAGGGCAGAATCGTTATTGTCGCAGGTTTTCAGGGCGTTTCTGCTCGACGCGAAATCACGACGCTCGGTCGAGGTGGCTCCGATACCACTGCAATCGCTCTCGCCTGTGCTATCGGCGCCGATAGATGCGAAATCTTTTCCGATGTGGACGGACTATATTCAGCCGACCCGAAAATTTTTAAAAATGCAAAGCACATTCCCAAAATCGATTATGAAACTCTTTTCGATATAACTTTTTTCGGTGCAAACATCGTTCACCCGCGAGCAGTCGAACTCGCACAAAAATACAAAATCCCGATAACGCTCGCTTCGAGCATTTCCGAGGAGAAAAAAACTATGGTCAAAAGCAAAGCGATGGAAGGAGCGAACTTCGTTGCCGTGTCGTCGCAGAATAAGATTTTCTGGGTCTCGGTTCGTGCGCATAGCGGCAAAATCGACACTTTGTTATGCAACATCGACAAATTGAGAACAAACATAAGAACGCCGTCGCTAAATATCGAGAATGGCGCTGCAATGCTATCCTTCTGGGTTCTGCCCGAACAGATAGAGGAGATAAAAAATCTATTAACCGAAGAAGGTTTGGATTTTTCCGCCGAAGAAGTTTCGCTTGTCGCCGTTTCGGGATATGGAATTGCGGAATCCGCAGAAGCGCTCTCGAGAGTATCGAGCATATTAAAAGAGACCAACATACCCTTTTCGCATATTGGAACGACTAACCGCTCGATATTTGTCGTGATAGGGCGCGAACACAGGGAAAAAGTCGAAGAACTTTTTCATCGGAAATTGATTACACATTGAATCTCAACAATCCTGTCACGGCGAAATCATAAAAAATTGAGCGACAGCAAGAAGCGACCTCGATGCACGGCAAAGCGTGGAATCACCCGAAGGGTGTCATTCCCAACTTGATTGGGAATCCAGAAGAGGTTGTGTATCGGGTTTCCTGATTTCCATTCTATTTCAAATACACAATTCGTTTCGTTGTCGTCCACCTATATTCCTGGATTCCCGTTTTCACGGGAATGACAAATGGGGTGCAGTGTGTCATTCCCAACTAGATTGGGAATCCAGAGGGGGTTGTGTATCGGGTTTCAGAATTCTTGTTCTATTTCAAATACACAATCCGTTTCGTCGTCGTCCGTCCATCTTCCGTCCTCGCTCGCACGAGATATATCCCCGATGATATGGATTGGTCGGGTTGCCATACAAACCCCCTGAAACCTCGCTCCGCTCGGTCTCTGTCCCCCTTATCAAGGGGGACAAATCCCGCCCCAGCGGGATAGGGGGTTGCAACAACATTTCCCCGCAAATTGTATATCTCCACATCCGCTCCTATCGGTGCGGTGATTTCGCACGATGAATTGAACGGATTGGGATATGCGCTCATTGCAAACTGCTCGGGCAACCCCTTTTCGCTGATAGCAAAATCCGACGACAACTTCACTACCCAATAATCAGTATCATCATAAACTCCGTGATGTCCGCTGACATCGCCATCATTGGATTCGGAATATCCCGCCACGATGAACCCGCCATCGGATGTCTGTTGAATGGAAAACGCCTCGTCATCATAACTTCCGCCGAGACATTTTTGCCAGACGAGAGCGCCAGCAGAATTCAACTTCACTACCCAAGAATCCCAACTGCCGTGCCATCCGCTGACATCGCCATCATTGGAATAGGACACTCCCGCCACGATGAACCCGCCATCGGATGGCTGTTGAATAGAATATGCCCAATCATCACTGCTTCCGCCGAGGCATTTTTGCCAGACGAGAGCGCCAGCAGAATTCAACTTCACTACCCAAGAATCCCAACTGCCGTGCCATCCGCTGACATCGCCATCATTGGAATAGGACACTCCCGCCACGATGAACCCGCCATCGGATGTCTGTTGAATGGAATACGCATAATCACCAGAACTTCCGCCGAGACATTTTTGCCAGACGAGAGCGCCAGCAGAATTCAACTTCACTATCCAAGAATCCACACCGCCGTGGTTTCCGCTGACATCGCCATCATTGGATTCGGAATATCCTGCTACGATGTATCCGCCATCGGTTGTCTGTTGAATGGAACGAGCCACATCCTTATCATTTCCGCCGAGCGCTCTCTGCCAGACGATAGCGCCAGCAGAATTCAACTTCACTACCCAATAATCAGAAGTCGGACTGCCATAAGAATCATATCCTTCGTGCCATCCGCTGACATTGCCATCATTGGAATAGGAATATCCCGCCACGATGAACCCGCCATCGGATGTCTGTTGAATGGAAAACGCTTCATCAGTACCGCTTCCACCGAGCGCTCTCTGCCATTCGATAGCGCCAGCAGAATTCAACTTCACGACCCAATAATCATGGTTACCGTGGTTTCCGCTGACATCGCCATCATTAGATCCGGACCATCCCGCCACGATGTATCCGCCATCGGATGTCTGTTGAATGGAATACGCATAATCTTCATAACTTCCGCCGAGACATTTCTGCCAGATAATGTCGCCAGCAGAATTCAAATTCACTACCCAATAATCATTGTAGCCGTGGTTTCCGCTGACATCGCCATCATTGGAATAGGAATGTCCCGCCACGATGAAACCGCCATCGGATGTCTGTTCAATGGAATGCGCTCCATCCGAACCGCTTCCGCCGAGCGCTCTCTGCCAGACGAGCGACGGCTGGGCAAGGCACAGCCCAGCGAAAAGCAGCAATGACAAAAAGAAAATGATTGTGTTTCTCATAATAAACCTCCCTTTTCAATTTACATTTACCAATATAATTGGAAAAACGCGATGTCAATGGGAAAGAAGCCCCCCCATCCTATATCCTTCTCCCGAGGGAGAAGGACTTTCGATGCCACCTTCGGCTGCCAAGTCATCCCTTTCTCCTTGGGGAGAAAGGGACCGAGAGATAGAGGGGGTCGCAACAACATTCCCTCGCAAATCGTATATTCTCACATCCGCATTTGCTGGCGCGGTAATTACACACAACGAATTGAAATTAATAATTTACTATATGCCACGCGTGAAATCCCATAGTTTATCTTTCCAACTCTTATACTCATCTGGCGGCAAATCAAGACCCACTACTACTTCATGGAACAAACGCTTTTCAAATTTTTTTAAATCTTTACTTCTGTCTATATATTTATATTGTTCGCTATCTTTTGGTGTAACTAAGTAGTAGCATTTATTAACACCGAGCTTTTCCAAAGCCTCTCTTAAACTTTCAAAATCTTTTTCGGTAATCCGTTTTCTACGCCATTTGATTTCGATTGCAATTTTGGGTTCCGTCCTTAAAAAAATTAGTAAATCAATGTATTTTTTTGTTTTCTTTGAGTATCTCCTCGCAAATACTTTCCATCGGGTATCGCTTTTAAGAAATCTTCGTAGATGGTAATAGGTGCAACACTCGACATCCGCTTCCCTAACAATCCTCAATTCTCGAAAGTCAGTCTTTAATTTTTTCTTGAGTTCTTCCTGGATAAAGTTTTCAAGTTCACTCAATTTTACTTTTTTACTGGCAGTCATTTCTCCTCCTTGTTCCTATCAAAATTTCTTCTATCTATTCGATTATCAACAACTTACCATATTTCCGCCATCCAAAAGCATCGTTTGTCCGCGTGAACCGAAGTTTCGTCCATGCGGACTGCATAGCTCCCCTGTGGACCGAAGCTTTGTCCACACGGACGCGACTTATGCACCATTGGACGAAACTCGCGTCCATCCGGACGGTGCGCATCCCCGATGGACGATGGCTTTGTCCATAAGGATTCTTTTCCCGTCCGTATGGGCTTTCGATGAGTCCGTGCGAGAACTTCGGGAAATTACTGTGCGAATGCTTCTGCCAATCCATCCTCTTCTTTTTATGAACAATAATCGTTTACTCGTATTCCAAGCAAAAAATCACACATTAAATCTGAAATATGCGTAGTCGCCATCCTGCATCACATAGTCTTTGCCCTCGACTCGAAGCATCGATTTTGCTTTTGCCGCATCGTATCCGCCTACTTCGACCAATTTGTCCCACTGGATAATTTCCGCCCTGATAAATCCTCTCGAAATATCGGAATGTATTTTGTCCGCCGCTTCGATGGCGGTGGTTCCGTTTTTAATCGCCCACGCTCGCGCATCTTTTTCGTTGCCAGTGTAAAATTCGATGAAGTTCATTGCATCGTATAGAGACAGCAGAATATTGTCGAGCATATTTTCGGGGATTTGCAATTCTTCTCTGAACATCGCCGCTTCGTCGGGTTCGAGTTCCAAAAATTCTCGTTCGAGTTTCGTTGCGAGCCATATCGTTGGCGCATCGAGGATTTTCGAGACTTCGTTCAAAGATTTTTCATCGGCGGGTTCTTCTGTGGCGAGCACGACAAGCCACGGCTTCGCCGTTAAAAATCCCTGATTGCGCGCAATTTTCCACTCGTATTCGGAAAGTTCTTCCGAGCGGATATTTTTATTCTCTTCGAGTAGTTTTGTGAATTTTTCGATTGTGGAAAGTTCCATATCGAACTGTCTGCGTTCTTCCCGACTGTGCCCTTTTTTGCGGTCTTTGTCGAGTGTTTTTCTGCGTGTTTCGAGCGACGATGCATCGTATAGGCGCAGTGAATCCGCAATTTTTTGCGCATCGACATCGGGAACGGGTTTCCCGAATCCGCCATCGAACCCGCGAACTGTGATTATGATTCCGTTCGCGCCCTGTGTGTCCGAAAATATCGCTCCGCCGTGAAATATATCGCCGATGCTATCCTGCAATTCTATCTCGATTGGGAAAATCTTTTTCGAATTATAAATTTCCGCAATCTTGTAAAGTCTATAATCGGGCAATTTCACGACGGACAAATTTTCCTTGTGCCCGATGTGTTCGCCAGAAAGCATTTTCCACAACATTGTTCGTCCGCTCTGCGGCAGCCCGAGTATCACAACGCGCATAAAATTTCCTCCTTTTCGATAATCATCCCGCCCGAGCAGAACGGGTTCGGTCAATAAATCGCCGCCATATCATCGTCGTTCGAGGCGTGATTTTTGTCTTTCAGCAGCGATTCTATATATTTTGCGAGTATGTCGAATTCGATATTCACTTCGTCCTGCGCCGATTTGAACTGCAATGTCGTTCTGCGCATCGTTTCGGGAATAATTGCGCATTCGAACCAGCCATCTCCGCAGGATGCGACGGTCAAACTGATGCCGTTCACCGCAATCGAGCCTTTTTCGACAACATATTTCGAAAATTCAAATTGATGTTCGATTTTTAATTTGTATTGTGCACCCGCGTTTTCCAACGAGACAATTTTCCCGATGCAGTCGATATGCCCCTGAACAATGTGTCCGTGCAGAAGCGTGCTCATCGTTGCGGGAAGTTCTATATCGACGCTGTCGCCCGCTTTCATTTTGCCGAGTGTCGTGCGAGAGAGCGTTTCTTCGACAGCAATGAAATGTCCCACATCGCCATCGATTTTTTCGAGGGACAGACATACGCCGTCTATTGCAACGCTGTCGCCATCTGCGATTGCGGAATCGACAAAGCCGTTCCATCTCACAGAAAGTTTCCGTCCACCCGAAAATGGCGAAAGCGAAACGATTTTTCCTATGCCCGAAATCAAACCCGTGAACATATTTTCAATTTATGAAAAAAACGAGATATTGCAAGCGAAGAATATCGAGAGCGGTCATCGATGGTGGGAATTTTCTATCGCATTGAGCGCCTGCTTCGCCATTGTGAAG
>JALTEE010000280.1 GCA_027007865.1 bacterium | reverse complement strand
CTATTGTAAAAATATTTAGGATTTTTTTATGCGAATTGAAATCGTCGTCCGATTTTTGAATTTTGTTTAAAAACGATGGTCAAGATTTGTTTATTTTTATAGTGTTTGGTTTTAGTATCCATAGGACAAAGCTTCGGAGGATTTCGCTGGTTGCCATACGGCATTTTTGACCGATGCTTCTGACATTGGTGTCAATCCACTTACGGAGATTCCGCTCTATCAAGCTTAGGGTAAGAAGAGTATAAGATAGGAAGACCAAATACCAATGACGCTTGATACCCAGTAGGTTTCTCATCTCATAATTTTGAAAACCCAAGTTTTGTTTGGAATCACGGTAAAATGTCTCGATATGTCAGCAATTTTGATAAGTTCTGATAATGCATCGTGTTTCCCAGCGACAATTATTGGGCACAAGATACTTAGGGGAGTCTGATAAATTTTTTCCTCGTGCGCTATGAGAAGACGGATTTTGCCCAGTTTAGGCATTTTGACAGTTTTTGTAAAACGATAAAAGATTTTTCATCGAGGAGTAACATATTGATTGGCAACAAGATTGTGCCCTAAAATAAAGATGATAACGAGGGGAATGATACTTACGATGCGGATGACATCTCATAGTTCAAATAGAGTTTAAAAAAAGCGCAGAATATCCTTTATCGTAACGAGCAGCATAATAGCAAGCAGAAAAACGATACTCGCCTGCTGAAATGCCGCCACCACTTTTGCCGATAGCGCTTTCTTGCGGATGCCTTCAATTAGTGCGAATAGCATTTGTCCGCCGTCGAGGATTGGAATAGGAATAAGATTCAATATTGCGAGATTTATCGACAACGCAGCAATGAATATCAAGAACTGCCAAATTCCCATTCTTGCGGAATCTCCTGCCATTTGCGCAATCATAACGGGTCCGCCGACTTCGGACATAGATGCGTGCCCCAATATCAATTTCCACAGAAATGACATAACCGCAGCAACAATACCAACAGAAGCATAAATAGAACGCCAGGTAGCATCGACGAGACCGATGGGGTGTTGCTCTGTCGTAGGAACGATACCAATCATCCCAAAAACTGTATCGCCAGTTTCCAAAGTTACCTGCCGCGGTTGAGGTGTGCATTGCACATTGAAAATCGAGTCTCCACGCTGGACGGTGATTGCAATAGTTTGGTCGGGTTTGCCGTGGATGAGCGCCGCCATTTCGTCCCAATTTTTAACCGTATCGCCATCGACAAATAGGAATAAATCCTGCGGTTCGATACCCGCTTTCGACGCAGGCATACCGGGAATTACAGAGCCGATGCGTGGTGTGTCGTATTTAGGAACGCTCTCACCGACAAATGCGAGAACGAGCCACAATAACAAAATCCCGAGCAGAATGTTCATTGTGGGTCCCGCTCCAAGAACAGCCATTCTCACGAGCGGCGACTTTTTCAAAAAACTTTTTGGATTATCATCATCGGCAAGTTCAGGATTTTCCCCCACAAGTTTGACATATCCCCCCAATGGAACCCATCCGATACAGTATTCCGTTTCGCCTATTTTATGCGAAACCATCGTAGGCGGATATCCGATGGAGAATTTTTCGACACCGATACCGAATAGTTTCGCAACGATAAAGTGTCCAAACTCGTGAATAAATACGATTAAGCCTATTACAACGATTGCAGAAAGAATTATTATCACAGTTATCACCAATATTTTGCATTCCAACCAAGTCGCTATGAATATAGCGACTCGTTTTAATTACTAAATTCAAGCATCTATATTTGTTATGGTTCCGAAATCTCTGTGAGCATCGCCAATAACTTATTTACTCTTTCATTTTCAGGATTTATTTTCACCGCTTCACGCAATAGTTTAATCGCTTTTATAGTATCGTAAGTGAAATGATATGCCCTCGCGAGATGGTAGTATAGCGCTGCATCGTTCTTGTCGATTTCGAGCAATTTTTCAAAATTTATTATAGCCTCTTCATAATTGCTCGTAGCCATATATACGATGCCGAGATGGTAGTATGCTATTTTCGAGTCGGGATTCTTATTCAGAAGTGCTTCGTAATTTTCTATTGCCTTTTTGTAATTCCCACGATGATAATATGCTATACCGAGCCAGTAATGCGCCATTGTAAAATCGCTATTCAATTCGATACATTTTTCGAGACTGCTAATAGCATTTTTGAGCATACCCGCTCTGTAATATGCAACTCCTAAATTATAATGCGTATCTGCAAAATCTGGAAGCAACTCTAACGACCTGTTAAAATTCTTTATTGATTGCCTTAAATCGCCGATAAAATAATACATATCCCCCAGATTTTTATAATTATACGCGTCTTTCGGTTCTATTTGGTCGCAATATCTTATAGCATCTTTCATTTTGCCTTTGAGCCTGCTCATCCATGATTTCGATTTCAATGTTTCCTTTGTGGTCTCTTTCAATGGGAAACCACAATAGCAACAGAAATTGAAATTATCAGATACTTCAGCCCCACATTCTGGACATTTCATAGTTTTCTCCTCAGAAAGGAATATCGACACCCGTTTCCTCGCCTATTTTTCTCATATCATCGACAACTTTATAATAAATATTTACTTCTTGTTTTTGCTTATCTGCCTTTTCGAATTCCTTTTCTCCGTGAATATAAATTCTATCTGCACCATCTCTTTTTGCCGCATTTTTCAGCATATATATATATTCGTCCACCATTTCCTTGAAAGTTCCTTTGTCGATAAACGCCTCTATATTCATTGCGCCAAAGAAATGACACACATTCGGCGGCTCACCTTTTTTGCCGTAAATGTTGAGACCGAATGCTCCACCAGAAAGAATGCCTGAAAAAATATCCACCATTAAAGATAATCCATATCCTTTGTGCCCGCCCGTTTCTTCTTCACCTCCTCCGAGGGGAAGCAATCCACCACCTTTACGTTCTAAAAGATTTTCGAGAACTTGCGCCGCATTTGTCGTAGGAATTCCATTCTCATCTGTCGCCCAGGTTATCGGGAGCGGCTTTCCCATTCGATTATATACCTCTAATTTTCCACGCGGCACTGTCGATGTCGCCATATCGAGAACGACAGGGCGTTCTTTGCCCGCAGGAACAGCAATGGATATTGGATTTGTGCCGAGAACCGCATCCTTGCCAAATGTGGGAACCACAAGCGGCGCAGAATTCGTTATCGAAATTCCAAGTAAATCATCTTCGAGCGCCATCATCGAATAATACCCCGCAATGCCGAAATGATTCGAGTTTCTTACGGTTGCGAATGCGACATTGTTCTTCTTTGCCTTTTCGATGACAAGTTTCATCGTTTTATACGCGACAGGCTGCCCAAGGCCATCTTTACCCGAGACGAGAAGCGTGTTCGGCGTCTCCTTGATTATTTCCATTTTCGCATCTGCTTTCATTATCCCGCTCCTCAATCCATTGACATATCTTCTCAATCTCGCTACGCCGTGGGAATTTGTCCCTCTTCTATCCGCCGTTATAAGAACATTTGCAGTTATTTCCGCATCCTCTCGTTTTACGCCGACATTCTCAAATACATCGACAACGAAGGTCTTCAACTTCTCAATGTCTATCTTAACCCACTCATTCATATCGTCCTCCTTGGTTAATATGGAACTCCTTCTTTGATAACTGTGTCAGCCATATCTTTTATAAATGGTGGCAGACAGTTTTTCTCCTTTAACAATTTTCTTACTTCTTGAACGATTTTTGGCGTGTCGATTTCCATAGGGCAATATTCGACACATCTTCCGCACAAAGTGCAGGTGAACGCCAGCGGCGCCGCCTTTTCAAATCCACCAGATACAAATGCAGTCCACGGAATACCGATGCCGCCCATATATTTATATCCCCAATACCCCGTTGTCAAGGGATAAACAGGACATTCATACATACAGGCACCACATCTGAGACATCTGAGAGATTGACGAACAATAGGGTTTTTCGCCGCTTCTTTTCTACCGTTATCGAACAAAATCACATGAAGTTCTCGCGGTCCGTGTGCACCGTAGACCGTGACCTTTTCGATATCTCCTGTTTTCGATGGTCCCGATATAATCGAGACATAACTCATAGCAAAATATCCCGCATATCGCGAAACGACTTCCAAAAGTCTTGTGCCATCTTTCAGCGTCGGCACAATTTTTTCTATACCTGCGACGACTATATGCACATCGGGAGCGGTAGTGGAAAATCCTATATTTCCTTCATTTTCGATGAGGAACACGGAACCCGTATCGGCAGTTATTGCGTTTGCACCCGTTATGCCGATATCGGCGGTTGTGAATTTATCGCGCAAAAATTTTCGGGCAAACTTTGCAAGTTCCGTCGGGTCTGTGGAAAGTTGCTCTCCTGCAATCTTTGAAAATAATTCGGAGACTTTTTCACGAGGAATATTCACAGCAGGGGCAAGAATGTGCATAGGTCTCGATTTGAGTTGTTGAACGATGAATTCACCCAAGTCGGTTTCATATACTTCATTGCCCCACTCTTCGAGATGTTCGTTTAGGTCGAGTTCCTCCGATGTAATCGATTTCCCTTTGACAATTCTCTTGCCTGTGCCGACAATATTTTTAATTATAGCGAGCGTTTCTTCGACAGTATCGGCATAATAGGCGTGTGTATGCTGTGTTTTCAAACTCTCCATTGTTTGGTCGATATATTTATCGAAGTTGTTGATAACTTCGTCCTTAGTTTCCATCAATTTTTTCTTCTCATCCTCGACATAAGGGAATTTCGCAACCGCCTTGTCTCTGTTGCCTCTGAACGAAGTTACTGCCCTCCTCAAAGCGGTTCTTGTGAAATTGTCTTTGAGCGTTTTGTAGATGGTTCTTTTATACCTATTGAATTCTTTTTGTTCCATTATATCACTCCATTGCTTGATTTACGATTTCAAGAAAATCCATAACTTCTACTCCCGAGTTTTCACTGCCTTCGAGCAAATTCTGGTAGCAGAATGGGCAAGCGGATGTGATTACATCGACATCGAGCGGTTTTGCCTGCTTATCGATTTTCTCCTTTGCAACTTCGATGGATAATTTTGGCAAGAATGCTCGCACAAGTCCGCCTCCGCCGCAACAAGTGGAATTCTCTCTCGCGAGTTCAAAATCCACCCTTTCTCGCACAATTTTGTCCAAAATTTCTCGTGGCTCGTCATAAATTCCTTTGCTTTCCCTACCGATGTAGCATGGGTCGTGATAAACAATCTTTTTATCGAGCGATTTTTTAAATTCGATTTTATTTTCATCGACAAGACGTTTGACAAACTCGGTAATATGAAGTATCTCGGGTTTCACATCGATTCCGAACTCCTCATATTCGCGAGAAAGTATGGTGTAACAATGTGCACAAGAAGTAACGACGGTATCGACTTTTCCGATTTCTTCATTTACTTTTTTCGCTTGCTCGACAAATTCATCTTGATAGCCTGCGAGAAGCAGAGGAGCGCCACAGCATATATCCACTCCCATTGGAATATATTCTACCCCCGCTTTTTCTAAAAATTTTTCGAGATTGCCCTTCAACCTCTCGTCAGACCTCGTTGTGCAACCATAAAATACGCCTATCATAATTACATCCTTTTTATGATTTCCTCTGCAAATTCAGAAGTTTTTATAGGTTTTATTCCAAAATGTCTTGCAAAATCATAGGTAACTTTTTTATCCATTATAGTTTTTTCGAGAGCGGTCTCGATTATATCGGCGGGTTCGTTCCAGCCGAGATATCTTAGCATCATCACACCGGATAGTATCAGCGATGATGGATTAACTTTATCCAATCCGCGATATTTTGGAGCGGTTCCGTGAGTGGGCTCGAACAATCCGATGTAATCACCGATATTGGAACCCGCAGCGATACCAAGTCCACCAACTTGTGCAGCGCAGGCATCGGACATATAGTCGCCGTTGAGATTTGGCATCGCTAAAATATCGTATTCATCGGTTCTCGTGAGGATTTGCTGAAACATCTGGTCGGCGATTCTATCCTTGACTACAATCCTATCGCCGGGGTCGCCTGCTTCTTTTCCACCGCGAAGTTCGGCAAATGCACCAGGTTTAGTTGTCGGAGTAACACCGTCATCTCCGATGACCTGGTCCCACAATTCGCTTTCTGTGATGATATAGTCGCGGAATTCATCGAGAGCGACCTCGTAGCCCCATTCCTTGAACGCCCCCTCGGTGTATTTCATTATGTTTCCTTTGTGCACGAGCGTCACGCTCTTTCGATTATTGTCGATAGCGTATCGAATCGCTTTTCGCACAAGCCTTTTAGTGCCAAACTCGCTAATGGGTTTGATGCCAATGCCGGAATCCTTACGAATTTTCACGCCGAATTGCTCGTCGAGAATTTTTATAAGTCGTTTCGCTTCATCGCTTCCCATTTTCCATTCTATTCCGGCGTAGACATCCTCAGTGTTTTCTCGGAATATGACGACATCGAGTTTCTCGGGATTTTTCACGGGCGATGGCGAACCTTTGTAATACTTTACAGGTCGCACGCAGGCGTAGAGTTCGAGAACCTTTCGCATCGTAACATTCAAACTTCGGAAACCACCGCCGACGGGAGTTGTCAGCGGACCTTTGATTGCAACTATATAGTCTTTTATCGTCTCGACCGTTTCATCGGGAAGATAATTGCCGATTCTCTCGAATGCCTTTTTGCCAGCGAAAATTTCTTTCCATACGATTTTCCGCTTGCCGCCGTATGCCTTTTCGACAGACGCATCCCAGACTTTAAGCGATGCCCTCATTATATCGGGACCGATACCATCGCCCTCGATAAACGGGATAATCGGAAAATCTGGCACATTCAGTTTGCCATTCGAGATAGTGATTTTTTGTCCATCCATTTTTCACTCCAATTTAAAAGTTCCATTTTTTTTGATGTGCTCTTCGATACCGCCATCTTCGAGAAGTTGCAGCATAAATTTTGGCATCGGTGCCGCTTGAAGTTCTACGCCATTAGTAATATCTTTGATAGTTCCCGCTTCGAGATTTATTTCGAGTTGGTCGCCCTCGTCGAATTTGTCAGTATCGACCTCAAGAACAGGCAAACCTATATTGATTGCATTCCTATAGAAAATTCTCGCAAATGATTTTGCAAGCACACAGGCGACGCCGGCGATTTTTATAATTCTCGGGGCGTGTTCTCGCGACGAACCGAGTCCGAAATTTCTTCCACCCGCGATAATATCGCCCTTGCCGACTTTCGATGCGAATTCTGGGTCGGCGTCTTCGAGAACATGCTTTGCCAGTTCCGGCAAATTTGTCCGAAGATGGAACAGCCGTCCCGGTGCGATATGGTCGGTCGATATGTTGTCGCCGAACTTCCATACCTTGCCTTTCAAAATCATACATCCTCCTTGTATGGATTTTCAAATATATCTTCACCATTC
>JALTEE010000279.1 GCA_027007865.1 bacterium | reverse complement strand
AAATGATGTGATGTTGCGAAGTTCAAAGTTCTGCGCTACATTTGTCACTGCATCACCACTCGCTGTATCTGCTTTCGATTGAAGCATTATATATGGAGAGTTGGAATAAGAACTATCCGCAGCATCGACAGGATATACTATAAAATTACCATTATATACCGCGACATTGCCGCTGAAATATCCTGCCCAATTGTTTGTTCCGCCCGATGCGGTTCCATATACGCCATAATTTGTCGCACTGCCAGTGGCTTCTCCATAAACCCCATAACTGTTCGATGTTCCACCACTCGATGAAAAATATCCGCCGTATTGTGTAGATGATGTCGCGGTTCCAGAACCGATACCTCGAACACCGGCATCTCGACCCGTGAACATACCGCCATAATCGCTTCCCGACGCATCGTCAGTCGCAACACCATAAACACCATAACTGTTTGCTCCATCGTTCCCGCCAAGGTAGCCATAAGTGTTCGCCGCATATCTTCCCGCAACGCTGACATTGCTTGTCCCCGAACCGCTGTTTCCGTATACCCCTATATGCCTGTCGAAGCCCCCGATATCGTTTCCGTAATAGCCGAGCATTCCACTAGCATAATCACCTGACTTTCTCGATTTTGCCCAAACTCGATATGTTGGTGAAGCTGTTTCATAGATTTCAGTCAATGTGTCAGCATCATCCGATGGATAAAGATAATCCCCTGCATCTGTCCATTGACCGCTACTTACACCAGAACCGTCTATAGTCAGTGTATCTTCTGAAAGGCTTGTGGTTATACCACCAGAACCACTGAAAGTCAATGTAGCTGTGGAGGTAATGTTGGTGTTGTTGCTACCATCGCTTACCGTCCAATAATGGTAATTATCGGATGTTAATGCTATGGTTCCGCCAGCATCTGGAAGTGTCCAAGTGTGATTCGCTGTCAAAGTTGTTGTTAATGTTCCTGTATTAGTCCCATCGTAAAAATTCAAATCACCTGCCAAAGTAGCATTTCCCCCCTCGGTTACTTCAAATACCTCGGTTGGATTGCTAGTGGAATCTCGATAAATTCTAAAAGCAGATGCATCGGCGCTTGGTGTGCCATCATCCGAATCGATATAAAGATTCATATTTGTTTCAGATAAAATGTTAAGAGCAGCCGCAGTAGGTCCGTTTATGTTACGGGCACTGCTGCCGGATAATGTCAGATTTCCATTGAAATCGGCATTGCCACCAGCAGTAACATTCCCCCCCTCTGTTACCTCAAATTGAATAACATCGCTACCATTAGCTACTCTAAAACTTTCACTTCCGCCACCATCATCATCCAAATCGAGGCGGATACTGCCGTTGCTACGGATATACAATTGCCCCGATGAGCCACCATAAATATTGTTTCCTTGAACTGTCAGATTTCCCGTTGTAGTTATATTCGTGCCATCATTTTGGAGAGCGTTAGATGCCTCCCACGATGTTCCGTTATGTCTGAGTGTTTGGTTCGCACTTCCCGTAGGAAGTCCTGCGCCTTCGGGAACACGAAGAGCATAGGGAGAAGACCAGAGCCGTTCGCTGCCGAGAGCTGTATAATCGCTCTCCGAACCCGTCTTCACAAATACTGCAAGATAAAGACTGTCGTAGTCGAGGTAGGACGATATGTTATAGAGAACGACGGAGAACAGCCCCTCGTTTATGTTCACGTTCTCGGTGTCCCCGTCTGCCCATGCGAGGGTGTCGTCAGCGTCGTCGAAATCGCCATCGCCGTTTGTGTCGGTGTATAAGCGAAATCTGAAATCTCTCGTTTCGCCATCCACAGGACCGCCATTCTCGAACAATTTGCCTTGATAATTTATACCATCAGGAGATTGAGCGAGAAGGGCGACAAAAAAGGCTGCAATTAAAACATAGCACCAAGTTTTGTGTAAATACATTTTTCCCCCCTCCGGAAAAATTTGTAATTAAACTTTGTAACTCAACTAATAGATACTTTTATCTAACTGCATAATACTAATCATAAACCATATGTCAAGTGTAATTTTTGTTTGGGTGAGCATATTTCCCGAAATGAAACATCTTAAAATATAACATCATAACGGCGACACCATTTCGCTGTGGAATTGATAATAATATTTTTTTCAATTTCATCGGAACACAATCAAAATGTCAAACATATTCGATTTTTCCCAACAATGTAAATTAAATCTAAACATCGGAAAAAATA
>JALTEE010000278.1 GCA_027007865.1 bacterium | reverse complement strand
GATGAATCCGGTAATGTAGAATTAGCAACAAATATCGGTTTTAGCGAAGAATTCAATAAACTGTTAGAACTCCAAAAAAATGGGTATCATCCTCCTTGCACTACGAGGGCTCTTGATAATAGAGGAATTTTTAGCACGAAAAAAACTCTTTCCTTTTGCGGCGATTGTCCTCTCGCAGAATTTTACGAGGCAAGCAATGTTATCGTTTCACCCTTGATATATAAAGAGAAACTTTATGGTATTTTGAAAATCTCGGCAAATATCGAGTCACCCGAATACAGTTATGATGAAGAAAATTTAATCAAAGAGATTTCGAGCGATATCGCATTCGCAATTCACAATATAGAAATCGAGGAGGAGCTTAAAAATGCGCAGGAAGCGCTGCTCCGCCATGAGCGAAATTTTGCCGAGAGCATAATCAATACAGCGCAAGCAATCATATTGGTGTTGGACGCAAAGGGTAAGATTGTTCGTTTCAATCCTTTTATGGAAGAACTCTCCGGGTATTCACTGGCAGAGGTTAAAGGCAAGGATTGGTTCAACATTTTTATCCTACCACGAGACCAAGATAGGATGCGTGAGGTTTTTAAGAGAGCCATAGGCGATATTCAGACAAAAGGCATTATCAGTTTCATAATAACAAAGGACGGGCGTGAGCGTCAAATAATATGGTATGATAAAACACTTAAAGATAATAAGGGTAATGTAGAAGGTTTGCTTGTTATAGGAGAGGATATCACCGAGCGTATACGGGCGGAGGAAATGCTGCGAGAAAGCGAAGAAAAATATCGCAATTTAATAGAAAGCACTCATGAAATAATTCATACTATTGCGCCTGATGGGAGATTTACATTTGTTAATAAAGCATGGTATAATACATTAGGATACTCGCCCGAAGAACTCAAAAATCTGACTGTGTTCGACATCATCCATCCGGATTGGCTCAAACATAGCAAAAACTTTTTTAACGAAATTCTATCAGGGGAACCTGTCAGGAAGCTGGAAGGGAAACTCATTGCAAAGGATGGCACTGCTATTGATGTCGAAGGTAATACTGTTTTGCGTTTTTCGGGTGATAAAGTTATTGCCGTGCAGGGCTTTTTCCGTAACATAACAGAGCGTAAGCGAGCAGAAAAGGAATTATTATTATACCAGCAGCGATTGAAACAGTTGACATCGGAACTTTCGTTGACCGAGGAACGTGAGCGCAAAAAAATTGCCGCCGAACTTCACGATAATATCGCTCAAATGCTGGCGCTATCTAAATTAAAAATCGATATGCTAAAAGAATCAGAAATGAATGAAGATTTATCCAATGCTCTTGGTGATGTTTTGGAATACTTGAAAAATGCTATAAAAGCAACGCGCATGATAATAACAGAGCTCAATCCGCCCGTTCTCGAAGATATGAGTTTTGAAGATGCGCTGCATTGGTTATTAGAGGAATTCCAGAAAAAGCACAATTGGAAAATTCATTTCAGCAACGATGGGGCAGAAAAACCACTCGATGCCGATGTTAAATCTATAATTTTTACAGCCGTGCGAGAATTGTTTTATAATATAGTAAAACACGCGAACGCCCAAAATGTAGGATTATTTATCGAAAGGGAAAAGGATAATATGAAGATAACAGTAGAAGATGATGGCATCGGTTTCGACACTTCCCGGAGAATGTCATATTCATCCCAAATGGGTGGGTTTGGACTATTCAGTATATCCGAGCGAATGGACTATTTGGGTGGAAAACTCGAAGTGTTTTCGAAACCCGATGATAGAACGAGAATTATTCTCATTGTGCCAATCAAATCTGCCAACAATTCACCGAAATCCTTACAATAACGCTATTTTCCATATTTCATTCTCATTTACTCTCGTTCCAATGTTCTGCGTTAAAACAAAAAAATTACTCGACAAAGAGATATGATTTGTTTTATTTAGATTGTTTAATCGAGTGTATTATTGCGATAAAATTTTAGCCAATTTGGAGCGAAATGGTAAAATCACAGAGCGTAAAATTCTCGGAGAAGCCATTAAAAGTGTCCACGCTCGGCATCGACCAGCGAATGTTGTTCGGTCAAGGCGGAGCGTATGTCAAGGAAATCGAACTCGAATTCCCTGTAAAAATCGTAACCCGCGGCGACGAGATACAAATATACGGCGATGGCGAAGAACCGCAGAAAGTAAAGGAACTGTTCGAGGATATGATTCAGCATCTCGCATCGGGCGGAATGGTAACCGAGCAGACATTGCAATATGCCATCAAGATGGTCAAAGGGAACGATGCACTTTCAGCATCACAGGCAGATGACCGTATTTTATTGACTAATCGACGCATAGCAATCAAACCGCGCAGCAATGGGCAGAAAAAATACATCGATGCGATATATGCGAACGACCTCGTATTTTCAATCGGTCCCGCGGGCACAGGCAAAACATATCTCGCTGTCGCTTGCGCAGTGCGCTTTCTCAAAGAGCGGCGAATAGATAGAATCGTTCTGGTTCGACCCGCTGTCGAAGCGGATGAAAAACTCGGTTTTTTGCCCGGTGATATGAAAGAGAAAGTCGACCCATATCTGCGCCCGCTATACGATGCACTATACGATATGCTGCCACACGGACAGGTGGAACGATACATTGTTTCGGGAGTTATCGAAATTGCGCCGCTGGCATTTATGCGAGGACGCACATTGAACAATTCATTCATCATCCTCGACGAAGCGCAAAATTCGACAGTTCGGCAAATGAAAATGTTCCTAACACGGCTCGGCATAAATTCAAAAACCGTTGTGAACGGGGATATCACGCAAATCGACCTCGATGATAAAAATATGTCCGGCTTAATCAGTGCGCAAAACATTTTGAAAGGTATTTCGGGTATCAAATTTACATATCTTTCCGAAAAAGATGTCGTGCGTCATCCGCTCGTGCAGGAAATCATTGTGGCGTATGATAAATGGGAGCGGAAAGAAGAGGATTAAGTTCAAAGTTTCAACTTCAACATCCCACTAATGCGGGATAATAACAATCTAAGCGGACAGGATGGGAGAGAGTTTAAGAGCATCGAAAGCAAATGGTCAATCAGAACGCTTGTTTGTTGGCACATCGGGATATGTCTTTCCTGATTGGATAAAAAGTTTTTATCCCAAGGGTCTTGACCGCAGTTTGTATCTGCGATATTATCTGCAATATTTCAATGCGCTGGAATTGAACACCACATTTTATGCGATTCCGCCGATGCAGAGAATGGCAAAAATGGCGAATAATCTGCCTTCTGCTTTTAACTTACATATAAAATTGCCTCGTGCGATAACACACCAGAACGACATTTCACTGTCAGAGATTTCTTCGATTGTAAAAAAATTTTCGGCTTCGATTGCGCCGCTCGCGGGAAAAGGTGTAGTAAAAGGCTATCTCGCACAGTTCCCTGTCTCGTTTCGCTTCGACGATAAAAATTATGTATTTCTGCTTCGATTGATAGAATCTGTCCCGGAACCGCTTTTTGTAGAATTTCGCAATGCGGATTGGCGAAAGGAAAGAGTGCAAAAAATCCTTTCGGAAAATAGCGTAGGCTGGGTAGTTCCCGATGCGCCTCGAATTGAAAAATTGATGCCGAATGATGCGCTCGCAACATCCGACACGGGATACATCCGATTGCACGGGCGAAACGAAAATAATTGGTATGCAAAAGATAAGGATAGATACGATTATTCATATTCCGACGATGAACTCCACGAAATCTTTGACATTGCAAAGGAAATTTTTAAGCGTGGCGCTAAAAAAGTTTTCGTCTATTTTAACAATTGTCATCGCGGGAAAGCTGCGATAAATGCAAAAAAGTTCGCCGAACTAACCGGAATATTGCCCAAAGAACGAAAACTGCTGTAATTTTCAGGATAATGTCGGGTTAATTCTTTCTCTCACCAAAATACGATTTTGCATATTTAACCATTGTGTGCACAGCAGATAATGTGCACAACACAAAACCGTGAATTCCATCTAAAAATCCGAGTTTGATTATGAACATTTTTATGAATGTCGCTGCTGGTCGGAACAAAATATCGCAAATTGTTGCTCGTTTGCCCTGCGTTCTCATCTGTTGTGCGCCGAGTGTCGTATAGTGGTTCAATTTTGCGATATAATGTCCGAGTGTTGGGTCGGTATAGTGCAGTATTGGCGATGAAAGTTTTCTGATGGCGCCGTTAACGAGCAGCTTTTCGTGGACGAGGTCGTCGGAGAATTTCGCTCTATCTTTTCTGAAAAGGCGCAGCACATAGTCGGGATACCAGCCGCAGTGGCGAATCCATTTGCCGAGGAAAAAACTCTTTCGCGGAATTTTGAATGCGACAAATTCTTTTTGTTTTTCGATTGCCGCAAGGATTTCGTCTGCGAGATTTTTAGAAATTCGCTCATCCGCATCGAGCCAGAAAACCCATTCGGCGCTGCAATGTTTAAGCCCCAATTTCTTCGCATCGGAATATCCGATATTTTTTTCGCTGCGAATGACATTTGCACCCAAAGAAGATGCTATTTTTCCCGTGTTGTCATCGCTACCGTTATCGACCACGACAATTTCATCGGCGAACAGTGCCGATGAAACCGCTTCGGCGATGTTATCCGCTTCGTTATGCGCGATTATGAGAACGCTCGGCTTCATTCGATATCTACTCTATGTCGGTGATAAAATATTTCCCTTCACCTTCTGCAACAGCAGTTCCATCAGCGTCGAACAATGCGCCTTTTGCAATGAAAACATTTCCGATTTTACGCACCATTTCGCCGCGAAACTTATATTTCGTTTTTGCCTTTACTGGCGCTCGCAGACGAATTTTTAACTCCATCGTGAGATAATATTTACCGAATGCGAGGTATCCCGTCCATCCCATTCCTTCGTCGAGTACAGCGCTCACAATTCCGCCGTGAACAATGCCTTCGTATCCGCAATGATTAGGTTGCGCTTCAAATTCCGCTTCGACGATATTGTCCTTGCCGCGAAAATCCATATTGAGACCTATTGGGTTTTTATCTCCGCAGACGAAGCAGGTTGGATATTTCGGTATTGTTTGCCAATCTGACATTTTTATCTCTCCTGAATATTTAAAAGAATGCGTATCGTATAACGAACAGCGCTGCGATAATCCACATCAGCAGGTTGACCTCCTTCGATTTTCTTGCGGCAACGGCACAAATCGGATATGCTACAAATCCAAGCGCCATTCCGTCGGCAATCGAGTATGTGAGCGGAATTCCGATGAGCGTCAGAAATGCAGGCAGGGCTTTCCACATTTTGCTCCAATCGATTTTTGCAAGTGTCTTAGTCATCATCGCTCCAACTATAATTAGCGCAGGTGCAGTAATCGGGTAGAAATATGTGCCGCCGACATTTATTCCCGCTCCGACCATCTTGATAATAGGATACATAAAGAGCGCCAGCAGGAAAAATATCGCAACGAACACAGATGATAGCCCCGTTCTCGCACCAGCAGCGATTCCCGTTGTGGATTCGATGAAACTCGTTACCGTCGATGTTCCGAAAATTGCACCGACGACAGTTCCCACAGCATCGGAAACGAGCGCTCTGTTCGCTCGTGGAATTTCGCCCTTTTCGGTAAGCAGATTTCCCGCATCGGACACGGCAAACAGCGTCCCGATTGTATCGAACATATCCATATATAAAAAGACGAACACGGCTACGAGAAACGATGTGTTTAATGAAAAAAGTCCTTTCAACGAGAATTTCCAAAATGTCGGCGATGGCGATGGCGGAGCGGAAAATACTCCGCTGTATTTTACCATTCCGAAAATGAGTGCGATAGCGAGCGATGATAAAATCCCCCATAGGATTGCGCCCGGAACTTTACGCACAGTCAAAATCATTATCACGAACAGTCCAAACAAAGCGAGCAATGTGTGCGGCGCCGTCAAATCACCGAGTTGCACTATTGCACCGGGATTTTTTACCACAATTCCCGCTTCGGATAGTCCGATGAATGCGATAAAAAGTCCGATTCCTGCCGCTGTTGCGTGCCTGAGCGGAACAGGTATCGCATCGAGAACGATTTTTCGCAGTTTGAATAGGGATAATAGTAAGAATATAATTCCCGCTACGAACACGGCGCCGAGTGCATCCTGCCACATCATTCCTATTCCGAGAACGATGGAAAATGTAAAGAAAAAGTTTTCTCCCATTCCGGGCGCCTGTGCGATTGGCAGATTCGCATAAATCCCCATCACGAGAGTTGCAATGGCAGCGGAAATACAGGTGGCAAATGTAATAGCACCGAAATCCATTCCCGCCTGCGATAGAACTGCGGGCTGAACAAAAATGATATAAGCCATAGTGATAAATGTAACGGTGCCACCGCGAAATTCTCTACCAACGCTGCTGCCAGATGATTTTAATTTGAAAATAGCCATATTATTTCCCAACAGTTACACCCGAAGCAAGATACTTCGGGTGTCAATCTATGATGGTGAACCTCGCTATCCATTTCTACCGCCAATTTCAGTTAAATAAGGCAAACAGCAACAGAGATGCCATTTTTTCTATTATTTAATTGGGCATTTCGACAGGGATTCCATCCGCTGGGCGATACATATACCGCAATAGCAATGCTATGTTCTTTTTCAACTGTGGGCGGGGAACCACTGCATCGACAAAGCCGTGCTCCTGAAAGAATTCGGAACTCTGAAATCCTTCGGGAAGTTCCTGTCCAATTGTTTGCTGAATGACGCGTGGACCCGCAAAACCGAGCAGAGCTTTCGGTTCAGCGATATTGACATCTCCGAGCGAAGCGTAACTTGCCATAACTCCCGCTGTCGTGGGGTTTGTGAGAACAGATATATACGGTAGTTTCGCATCGTCGAGCAATGCGAGCAATGCACTTGTTTTTGCCATTTGCATAAGAGAGAGAATTCCTTCCTGCATTCTTGCTCCGCCCGATGCGGATATGATTACAAGCGGGATTTTTCGCTCAAGCGAACGCTCTATTGCTCTGGCGACTCGCTCGCCGACAACGGAACCCATACTGCCGCCGATAAACCGAAAATCCATCACGGCAAAACTGACAGGAATACCATCAATTTTACCGATGCCAACGCGAACCGCTTCGTTTAAGCCTGTTTTCTTTTTCGCCGCTACTAGGCGGTCAGAATATTTTTTCCTATCTTTAAAACCGAGCGGGTCTTTTGGTGTGAGGTTCGCATCGTGTTCTTCAAATTCTCCATTATCGAGCAAAATGCGGATGTAGTAATCGCTCGTTACACGGAAATGGTAGTTGCATTGCGGGCAAGTCCAGAATGTTCTATCGAGTTGCTTTTTGTATATGATTTCACCGCAATTGTCGCATTTTATCCACAATCCATCGGGGACATTGCGCGGCGGTTGCTGCGATACCCCGCGATTCTTTTTCTTAAACCATAGCATATCATTCTCCTGTAA
>JALTEE010000277.1 GCA_027007865.1 bacterium | reverse complement strand
GCATTAAATCGTATCCACAGAGATAAATGACTTATATCCGCAAAATCGATGCTTTTACTGTTCAAAAAATTCCGCCAGCCATTTGCATTACGCCCCACTATCAAGATTTTACTTCTGTCAGCCGAGGAAAGGCTTTTCGCATCCGGAATTGTATCCATAAATTGAATCGGGAAGTTTATAAATCGCACTTCTTCGGATGAAAATTTTTCCATCGGAGCGAGACATATATAGAATCTTTTACCATCTAATTCCACAGTGCAATTTTTGGGCGAAATAAATTTTACGGATAATTTTCCTATTTTAGCATAATCGCGCATCCAACTATGGTTAGTAAGCGAATCGGGAAAATCTTTCGGCACGAGAATATTTTTGCCAGCAAGATTTGTCATTATTTCCGGGGTTTGCTTTACAATTTTTAGATTCGCTCTCGTCATCAGCAAACACAGCAAATCGACCGTTCGTCTGCCCGTGCCGAGAAGAAACGGAGTAATTATTCTATTTATATTCTCCTGCGCACAATCGCAGATGAGAGCGGTATTTCCTCTATCGTCAGCGAAATAAATCGCAGTTCCGCGGGCATTTAGAAATACAGCGCTATCGCTCCGAACCTGCACAGTAATAGGAATAATCGCAGCAGCAATTCCTGCAACAGCAGCATACCGCGCCGCTTTTTTCCACGGGATATTGAACAAGCCCCAAACCGCAGTATAATACCCGGCAATTACAAACAGAGAAGAACGCGCAACTGCAATGTATGAAAACGGCATTGAACCCAAAAATTTTACCATAATTAAAATGTATTTCAGCAGTATGTAATCGGTTTGCAGAACGATTTTACCCAGCGAGGCATAGAGTGCCGCTATCGCAACACCAGCAAAACCTATCGTAATTGCCGGCGCAACAACAGGAACAATCACCAAATTTGCTATCGGTGCAATCAGTTGAAATTTATGAAAATGAAATGCCGATATCGGCGCCACGCCAATTTGAACGGCGATTGTTACAAGGAGCAGTTGTGCTACCTGTGGGAAAAATCCGCGCAGTAGCAAAAAATCTTCCGCTACCAAATTCGCCAATCGCGGTAGGAAATATACTATCCCACCTGTTGCAGCGAAGGACAGTTGAAATCCTGCTGAAAAAATATCTGTGGGTCGAAAAATTAAAATGAAAAGCGCCGCCGCTCCGAGAGCGTTTATAACACTGCTTCGCCTGTGAACGAGCGGCGCAAAAAGAACAAAGCCAGCCATTATCGTGGCACGGAGAACAGACGGGCGCAATTGAACGAGAAAAGCGTAGCCAATAAGCAAAACCATTGTGAAAATCGCAGTATAGAGCAAATCGAGTTTGAGCAATTTTTTAAATATGAACCACAATATCGCAGCGATGATTCCAATGTGAAGTCCCGAAACAGCGAGGATATGAATAACGCCCGTATCGGAGAACATTTTTTTGACATTTTGCGGCAATTTTCTTCCACCGCCGAGCAAGATGCCTTCCAGTAATGCGCCTTCGTTCCCGCCGAGCGCACTCGATATCGACGAACCGATATGATTCCTGATTTTCGCGATAAATTCGCGAATTATCGGGCTTCCCCTGTCTTCGTCGAGTAAATTCGCACTTTTACCATCCGCCCACATTCTTCCTGTGATTCCACGCCGTTTCAGCATTGCAGAATATTGTGGCGCAAAAAAATTATGTTCTTCACGAAGAGGATACGGTTCGCCTTTTATTTCCCAAACCTGACCGTATGCGAGTGGTTTTTCGGGAGAATCGATATACAACTTTACCTTTCCTGAAGCACGCTCGAACCCTCTGCCACAATCGACAGACATTATCTTCAATGTTCCGTGCCAGCGCCCTTTATAAATTTCGGGAAAATCGCATATCATTCCTCTGACAGAACGAATATTCTTTCTCGATGACCAGTGGTTTTTCGGGATTGTGTTATATGCGCCATATCTTGCAGCACCGAGAGCAAAAAATACAAAAAGCAATGTAAAATTCCGCCATCGTTGTGTCGTTCTGAATGCGAGGATAATTGCTAAAATTGCGAGCAATGCAATAATTGGCACTGCGATGGAAACAATGCCGACATAGGAAGCACATACGATTCCCGCTGCGAAAACAGATGCAAGATACAGCGCTGGCGCTACTATTGTAGGTGGTTCCTGAAACTTTTTCGCAATAATATTTCTCAACTTTTTCC
>JALTEE010000276.1 GCA_027007865.1 bacterium | reverse complement strand
CCATCACTGTGCGGTCGATTTTCTCGACAGGTTCGAGCGTTTCCGCATCGACGATTTCTATGTATTGAATGCGAAATATTTTTGCTTCCTCGATTGTTCGCCGCATTCTGTCGATTATTATTTCTGTGTTGAAAATTCCGCTCTGTATCATCTTTTTCGCGAGGATAAGCGATTCATATATAGCAGGCGCAACCGCTCGCTCTTCGGGAGTCAAGTATTCATTTCGCGACGACATAGCGAGCCCGTTTTTTTCGCGGATTGTCGGCGCACCGATTATCTCGATTGGATAGTTCAAATCGCTCACCATTTTACGAATTACTGCGAGCTGTTGACCATCCTTTTGTCCGAAAACGGCGATGTGCGGCTGGACGATATTGAAAAGTTTTGCAACAACGGTAGTTACACCGCGAAAATGACCCGGTCGATAATATCCGCACAGAACATTTGTCATATTACCCTCGATTTTTACATAGGTGGAATATTTTTGGGAATACATTTCCGCTTCGTCAGGAGCGAATATTATGTCCACGCCTTCCAAATTGCACAACTTCGCATCGCGCTCGATATCTCTCGGATATTCTTCAAAATCCTCGCCTGCGCCGAACTGCGTCGGATTGACGAAAATGGATACAACGAGGACATCGCATTTTTTTCGGGCGATGCGCATCAGGGAGAGATGTCCTTCGTGAAGATAACCCATCGTGGGAACGAAGCCGATGCTCTTGCCATCTTTGCGAAATTGCTCGCAAATAGATTGCATCTCCGAAATCGATTCTATGATTTTCATAATTAAATTTTGTTTTAGTGTGGCTTTTTAAAAAATTGTTCGATATAATAATTCGCAGGATAATTTTTCACAAGATAATTTCGCAAAAATGAAATTATGGATTACGATTCGACTATAAAATTTCTCGATTCGCTATACGATTACGAGAAAAATGCGCATCGCAAATCGGCGCTGCCGTTTCACCTCGAAAAAATCGCGGATGTGCTCGCGAAACTCGGCGAGCCGCATAAAAGATATCCTATAATTCACATCGCAGGCACAAAAGGTAAGGGCTCCGTCGCAGCAATGCTCACGGCGATTATGAAATCTGCGGCGCTAAAAATCGGAACATATATATCGCCTCATCTCGTCGATATACGCGAGCGAATCAGCATAAACGGCGAGCCGCTTTCGCAAAAACTATTTTCCGACAGCATCGAAGCGGTGAAAAAAGTGCTCGGCTCGCGGCCAAAAGAATATGGCACTTTCTTCGAAGTCATAACTGCCGCCGCATTTCACACATTCGCATCGCAAAAAATCGATGTTGCAATCGTCGAATGCGGTCTCGGCGGGAAATACGACGCCACAAATATCGTTCAGCCCCAAATCGCAATCCTCACGCGCATCGGACTCGACCACACAGAGCGCCTCGGAAACACAATCACAGAAATTGCACAGGACAAAGCAGGAATAATCAAAGACGGATGCAGTGTCGTTATCGGAGCGCAGGAAATAGAAGCGCTCGAAACGGTTCTCGCCGCCGCAGAAATGCGAAATGCAACGATTTTCCAATGCGGGAAAGATTTTGAATATTCCGTTCGCAGCGCAGATTTGAGCGGAACCGATGTCGAAATCGAAATCGGCAGCGAAACAATCGGTGCAAAACTCCCGCTCGTAGGCTTGTTCCAAGCGGAAAACGCCGCAACTGCCGCAATGGCTGCGCATATATTCGGAATCGATAACGGGACGATTTCGGCAGGACTCGAAAATGTGCGACTCCGAGGCAGAATGGAAATTTTACGCAAAGAGCCGCTCTTGATTATCGACGGAGCGCACAATCCGACATCCGCCGCTGCAACGGCATCCGAAATTAGTCGGCTAAAAATCGCTCCCGCAACGCTAATCGTCGCAATAAATTCGCCGAAAGATTTTTCAAAAATGCTCGCAAACTGGGCGAAAATCGCAAAAATGTTCATATTCACAACGACGGGCTCGCCGAGAACTTATCCGCCGCAAATGCTTGCAAAATTCGCACAAGAAGAAACCACAATAAAATCTATCGCAATCGAAAATTCTGACGAAGCGCTCCGCATCGCAATCGAAATCGCAGGTAAAAGCGGAACGGTTTTCGCAGCAGGCTCGCTATACCTCGCAGGGCACTATATAGCAATGTTGAATGCTTAATGTGTTATTTTTTTGAGCGTTATTTACAGTTTTTCGA
>JALTEE010000275.1 GCA_027007865.1 bacterium | reverse complement strand
GCTTATAGTTTTTTGAATTTTTTAACCAATACAGTATATCCATTTTAGCAAAGCAGACAATATTTTTTCAAATCATTTGACATCTTAAAAAAATAGCCATTATTTTAATTGGCGAAATGAGAATAAAAATTTCGCAAATATCATCGCCACCGAATTTCGTAGGGGCGAGGTCGCCTCGCCCATTGAATAAGGACACGGAAACCGTGTCCATACAATATAGCCGCCTTTTCGCTGTTCCCGATATTTTGGAATTGGTGAGGGCGGTTTTTTGGTTTTGCAAACCCAAAAAACATTAAAGAAAGAGATTTATTATGAAAAACGCGATAGTCAACAAGGGAGCATGCTCCCTTGTTCACATTATCTTCAACAAGGGGTTGCAACTCCTTGTTCATATGCAGCCCGCTGTTCACATCATCATCATTCTCTCGTTGGCGCTGTTTCTTTTCGCCGTTCCAGTCCTGTGCCCCGCCCAGACCCAATTTGCTCGCGCTGTCGGTGGAACAGACAATGATTATGCTAAATCGGTCGTCCAGACAAACGATGGCGGATATGTCATAGCAGGATATACATACAGTTTTGGCGCAGGTGGGGATGATTTATTCCTTGTGAAATTCGATTCAACGGGGGTGGTGGAATGGGCGAAAACTGTTGGCGGAACGGGCAATGATAAAGGCTATTCAGTCATTCAGACTTTCGATGGCGGATATGCTGTCGTAGGAGAAACATGGACTTTTAGCGCAGGCTCTTGTGATTTATTCCTTGTGAAATTCAGCTCGACTGGGGCTGTTGAATGGTCCCGCACTGTCGGAGGAACGAACATAGATTATGGCGGGTCAGTCATCCAGACTACCGATGGCGGATATGCTGTGGCAGGAGCAACCTACAGTTTTGGTGCAGGAACACCCACTTATAAAAATTTATTTTTTGTAAAAGTTGATTCTATGGGTTCAATTGAATGGTCTCGCGCCATTGGGGGAACAGACGATGATTACGGCAAATCAGTGCTGCAGACATCAGATGGCGGATATGCTGTCGTGGGGCTGACCGAAAGTTTTGGAGCGGGCTTGGATGATTTATTCCTTGTGAAGTTAAGCGCAACGGGCACGGTGGAATGGACAAAAGCAATCGGGGGAACGAACTATGATTATGGTAATTCAATCGTGCAGACATCAGATGGCGGATATGCTGTGGCAGGATGGACTCAGAGTTTCGGCACAAGCGGTAGCGATTTATTTCTCGCGAAGTTTAGCTTAACGGGGGAATTTGAATGGTTTCATGCTGTAGATGGGACGAGCGATGATATTGGTAGATCTATCGTCCAGACTGCCAATGGTGGATATGCCGTCGCGGGATTTACCTACAGTTTCGGCGCAGGTTTTTATGATTTATTTCTTGTGAAGTTCGACTCGACAGGGGCAATTGAATGGTCTCGTGTCGTCGGCGGAGGCGCATATGATTATGGTAATTCAGTCGTGCAGACCACAGATGGTGGATATGCCGTGGCGGGAGAAACCGAAAGTTTCGGAGCAGGCAATCGGGATTTATTCCTTGTGAAATTCGGCAGGGATGGGAACAGCTGCATTGGCGAGTATGTTTCGCCAACAGTTACAGATGTCATCCCGACAATTACTGATACTTTACCAACGGTAACCGAGGTTAGTCCGATAGTTACTGATACTTTACCAACAGTAACGAATGTAACACCAGAAGTGGATACAATATGCACGGGATTGGGAATAATGGAAACAATAGTTAAACCACAAACGCCGGAGATAAATGTTTCGCCCAATCCGTTCAATTTATCGTGCGCCATCACGCTGTCCGGTGTCAACAAGGGAGCATGCTCCCTTGTTGATGGAACGGTTGAGATATACGATTTGCGGGGGAATGTTGTTTGGAAAGCAAATCTGAGCGACAGCAAGGAGCGACTACAACGAGATGCGAAGCGTAGATGGTCAAGCGGAACGCTTGTCTGGACGCCCGACAAATCAATCCCATCGGGAATATATTTAATCAAAGCAACAATCGGCGAGCAAACAATCACCAAGCGAGCGATACTAATGAAATAATCGAGAAAGATAAACAAGGGGTTGCAACCCCTTGTTCAATATGGCGTTTTCTTTGAACAAGGGAGCATGCTCCCTTGTTGCCCATCATCGTTTATAATTTTATAGCCGAAGCGTCTCGCTTCGGGAAGCGACTATGTCT
>JALTEE010000274.1 GCA_027007865.1 bacterium | reverse complement strand
AAAAAAATTTAAATAAAAAAATTTAATTTAAAATCAATTATTTTTTAATTGACATAATTCTGATAATTGTTTTATTGGTTAGGATTTTCGTTTGAACCGAGACTTCGTTAGCAGTGGCGGCGGTTGCCCTACCGTAACGGCTGGTTTTGCGGAGAAGGTTCTTTTAGAAAAGGTATTTCAAAGGGCATTTTTTATTAAATTCAAATTTAAGCAATCAGAGGTGAGAGATGGCGCAAAGAATTCGAATACGGCTCAGGTCATATGATAATGTCATTCTCGACAAATCGACCAAAGAGATTGTCGAACTTGCAAAGAGAACGGGAGCTATCGTTTCAGGACCTATTCCGATGCCGACACGCAAAAGAATTTATACAGTTCTCCGTTCAACATTTATCGATAAAAAAAGTCGCGAACAGTTTGAAATTAGAGTTCACAAACGATTGATAGATATCTATGGTGCAGACGATAAAACAATCGAGGAAATGATGAATGTGGAGCTTCCAGCGGGTGTAGATATAGAAATCGCACTTTAATTAAATGATTATAAATTTTAAAAGTAGAACGAGAAAAACAAGGAGCCTCAAATGATAGGGCTTTTAGGAAAAAAAGTGGGAATGACAACGATTTTCGCAGAAGATGGTCGGCGCGTGCCTGTAACGGTGCTCACTGCTGGTCCATGCAAAGTTATTCAGGTGAAAAACCCCGAAGATGACGGATATTCGGCTGTTCAACTCGGATACGAACCAATTCCACCTAAAAAGTCGAAGAAACCGATGCTGGGACATTTTAAGAAAGCAGGTGTGCAGCCGTTCAGGAAATTGAAGGAGTTCACAATAGAGGATTTACCGGTGGATTTCGAGGTAGGGCAAGAGATAAAAGCATCCGACATTTTCAATGAAGGTGAACTTGTGGATTGCACAGGAGTATCGAAAGGGAAAGGATTTCAAGGGGTTGTGAAGCGTCACGGTTTCAAAGGCGGACCAAAAACACACGGGCAAGCGGACAAATTTCGCGCACCTGGTTCGGTTGGTGCTTCCAGCTATCCATCAAGAGTTGTGAAAGGAATGCGAATGGGGGGGCATATGGGGAATAAAAATATTACGGTTCGCGGTCTCAAAATCGTGAAAATACTCGAAGAGGATAATCTTTTGCTCGTTAAAGGTTCTATTGCAGGGCCAAAGGGTGGCTATGTAGTCATCAAGCGAAGCAAAAAAATGAAATAGAGAATAGATTTTTCCCATAGATATAAGCAAGGAAGTGAAAAATATGGCAAAAGCGAAATTATATGATGAAAGCGGCAATATTACGAGTGAGATAGAACTTCCCGACAGCGCGTTCGGAATAGAACCGAATGAGGCTGTTATGTGGCAGTATGTAAAAACTTATCTCGCCAATCAACGCAGCGGAACACAGTCATTGAAAACACGCGGCGAAGTTCGTGGTGGTGGAACGAAACCGTGGCGGCAGAAAGGAACGGGAAGAGCGAGACAAGGAACGCGAAGTTCACCGATATGGGCAGGTGGTGGAGTTACATTCGCGCCCAAACCGAGGTCGTATCGCCTAAAACTGCCTAAAAAAATGCGGAAAATTGCACTGGCATCGGCATTGTCCGATAGAGCAAAAGAAAATATGGTTCATATTTTCGAAAAACTCGAGGTGTCAGAAATTAAAACGAAAACAGTAGTCGAAATGTTAGACAGTGCTGAAATCAACATCGACCGTTCCACACTGATTATAACAAATTCTGTGCAAAAAAACCTTCTGAAAAGTGCTCATAATATCCCCAAAATCCATATTACACACACAGGTGAATTAAATCCATACCAGATACTCGATGCGGAAAATATAGTAATCGAAAAAGCTGCTATATCAAAAATAGAGGAGATGTGCAAGATATGAAATTGACAGACCCATACAAAATAGTAATAAAACCAGTTATCACAGAGAAGGCATCGAATATGCGCGCTGACGATAATGTTTATCTTTTCTATGTCCATCCCGATGCCACAAAACAAAATGTCAAGCGCAGTATAGAGAAATTGTTCTCCGTAGATGTGATTTCGGTGCGAATTATGAACACTTCTCAAAAGCCTCGCCAGCGAGAGCAGCACATAGGCAAAACTGCAGCGCGCAAAAAAGCGATTGTAAAATTGAAGGCGGGTCAGACGATACCCGTTTTCGAAGGACTTGTATAAATTGTTATTTTCTATGAAAATCATTATTC
>JALTEE010000273.1:1515-7511 GCA_027007865.1 bacterium | reverse complement strand
TAATTGATGTCTAGCCCAATGCATCATCTTTTAAGTAATCTACTCTCAATGATCGTTGTTTCACTTCCCATAAATGGGTCGAGAACGATGCCATTTTTCGGACAACTCGCTTTAATTATTCTCTCTACTATCTTCAGAGGTTTCTGTGTCGGATGCTTTTCTCTTTCGGGGTCTTGTGCGTGAAGCCTTGATACGCTCCACAAATCTTTTGGATTATATCCGATTTCGAGCCATTTTTTCCCCACAAATATCGAGCGTGTTCTTGCTTTTTTGGTTTCCGGGTCATAAGGTATTCTAATAGAATCGAGGTCGAAGTAATATTTTTTATTTTTTACGAAGAAGCCAATATTATCATGGACCGATGAGAATTTTCGAGTGCTACCGCCCATACTCGGCACGCGTCTATCCCAAATAATCTCATTTATCATAATGAGTTTTGTTTTCATATAGCTGAAAATTTCGGGGCTATATTGCCATGTGAGAAAAATATAAAAGCTACCTGTTTCCTTCATCTTGGGAATCACGGCATTTATCCATTGCTTGCTCCATTGAAGATATTCTTTCGGTTCCAATTTATCTGAATCATTTCCATAATCCTTTCCCAAGCAATATGGCGGGTCAGCTAAAATCAAATCGAGAGATTTATCTGGTATTCTCGAAATACCTTGCAGAACATCCTCATTAAATATTTTATTAAGTATTTCTTGCATCAATTCACTCCTCATTATGGCTATAATACAATACTTTTTGAGTTTTTCCTTAGTTCATCGAGGAACTTTTTTCTCGACCTAAATATTGGCTCGTGATGGTAGAAAGCCTGTATTTTATCATTTCTCGGATTTACATATATCGGCAGGAATTGCGGTGAAAACAAAGACAGATAGTCGGGGTCAAAACTAATGGTTATGTTATCGAACTTTATTCCAAAACAGGCATATATTAGGTCATAGGACGGATTAGACGAATATTGCATATATAGTTTTTCTACCGCTGCAATGTCATTTTTGTTTTCTCTCTTCTCAACATTGTGGATTTTGACATTTACATAGTAAATTTTCTCACCAACCGTGATTTCACAATCGTGAAGACAAGTATCGGGCATATCGAAATCGACATTGTCGAGTCCGAATTTATCCGCGTGATATTTTGTCTGTTGTGTGATAACTTGCTCGACAAGCCAACTCACTGAACGAGTATGTGCTCTTAAACCATAGGGGAGTATTTTTTTGTCTGTAATATCGAACGATGGTAATATTGTTATCAGTTTCCGAAATACTCCTCGAATGAATTCTATATCGTTAAGGATTTTTTTAGTTCGTTTCGTCATATTTTTTCCTTCGGGTTGTCGGTGTAGGAGAGGGGGGGTATGAAGATTACTCTACAAAATAATCTTTATTTACTATTATTTGTTCTCTTCTACTTCCATTTATGGAGTTAATGAAACAAGACTTACCACCGGTCCAATTAGCACCGAAGCGATTGTTAGATATCAGATAGCATTTCTTTCTCGTTCGACTCAGTGCGACTATAAATTCTTTTATTTCTAAATCCCTAATATTCTGATGGTCTTTGGGGAGTACACCATTATTTAAGCCAATTACAAATACAAAACCTGCTGAAAGCCCCTTTGAACCACAAAAAGTTGTTAGTTTAATTGGAATCAGACTGTTATCCTCATCCTGTTGATTGGTAATATCATCTTCTTTTGTTAAATACAATAATGCTTCTTCAAGTTTTATTCCAGTGGTTTTGTAAAAAGTTGTTTTGTCACCATTTTCATAAATCCCATTTATTAAGGCATTTTTTAGAATTTCGATAGAGCTAGAATGCTTATCAATATAATCTCTATCTAATAATTCATGTAGTTGCGTTCCATTTTCTTGGGTGTTTCTAATAATATCTTGGATTTTAATAGAATTATCTATCTCAATAACCAAACGCCAACCGATGTTTGAATCGTTGTCATACATTAAGAAATTGTAACCGTCAAGGAGCATGTTTGAAGGTATTCTTTCCGAATAATCGACTTTGTAGCTATCTCTTTCCTCGAAATAGCTTGCTACCTGTTTAAGATAGTGTTTTGGTCCTATTATAAGGATAGGATAATATCCTTCTTCTTTTGCTTCTTCGAAATCTGGTTGTTCAATTCTATTTATTTCGGTTTCAATATATCTTGAGATATACTGATTATCTTTTTTTTGTATTGTGCAATTGACATCAGCAATTTTAGGGAACTTATTAGAATCTGTTTCTTTATCTGGCAAAAAGCACTTGAATTCTTTATCAATTCTTTCCTGTAAAGCACCCTTTGAAGTATAGAATTTAACTACATCATTAACAGCATCGACCACCACTTGTGTACATCGTGAGCAATATGGTAATTCAAACTTCGAAAAGTTATCATCCCCCGCTTTTTCTCTAATAAACCTTGGAGAAGAATTTCTTATTTCTTCGTATAAAGCTTGGTCATCGTCGCCGACAATAAGCACATTGCTTTGGGTCGCTAAAAGATCAATGAATTTAACCTCTAAACTATGGAAATCTTGATATTCATCAATTACGATATTGTTGAATGTAGGAATAGATTCAGGATTTTCCTGCAAATGTGAGTATACCCTATACACATAATCATCGAAAGAGACTGTGTTGTAGTAGTTGCTTCTATCTATGAAGAAACTTGTAGCTTCGTTATTCACTTGTAATGTGCGAAACTTATTTTGGAATCCAGAATATGAATATCCAAGAAATATTGCATCGCTTTTTATCAAATCATCTAAATTAGGATATATGCTGGGATCATTGGTTATTCCTTTAATAGGCAATTTATGTAATAGAGATTTGCAAAAAGAATGAAATGTGTGAGATTCAGCTAAGCCACTAAGTTTGATTTTTAGATCATTTGCGAGATTATTTATAAATGTAATCGCAAGGTTCTTTCCTCCCCTTACTTTTAGAAATTCACTAAAAGTATATGTTTTACCAGTTCCGGGTCCTGCTACAATAATTATTTTATTGGCTTTTGAACTTATGATAGACTCGGTGCATTTTGCTCTTTCTTCACTGTAGTCCATTTCTCCTCCTTTTGCCTTCTCTCCCCAAAATTTACCCCATTCATTCCTCTTTCGCAAGAAAAATTCTCATAAATTTGATAGCGTGTTTTGGAATATGAAAGAGCATTTCATTTTTCGTGTGCAAAATTGGAAAAATTTTGCTCGAATGCTTAAAGCTCCGTTAATGCCATACATAGTTTATGTTTTTCTCGAGGCAAAGTGCATATTTTTTAAAAACGCGAACTTCAGAACCACGCTCTTATCCCGAACGACGGCACGGGAACGCTTATTTCGGGGATTGTATCTTTTTCGCCGCCGCTGAAATAGAAGGAATTTATATTGTGCGCCCAATAGGCATTGAGCACTTGGAAATACCATTCGAGGTCTCCCCACGAGTGTTTAGACCGTTTCGAGAACGAGATATCTAATCTATGATAGAGTGGAACGCGCTTGTTGTGGTAGCCGCCGTAATAGTATTCAGGTTCCCAATACGATGGTTCAGCGGGATTATCGGGCATTTGGTATGTTCCTATCGGCTCGGTGTATGGCATCCCCGTGTGCAGCATCCAAGCACCTGAAAATGTGAACCCTTTTCCAATGTCTCTTCCGAGATAAATCGAGACATCGTGTCTTCTATCGTATTTCGGATAGAACACTTCGCCGTTGTCGATGGACGGAAATGAATTTACCACATATGAGAGCGAATACGAGACCCATCCTGCCCATTTTCTGCCGTTGAATCTCGTGAGAAAATCCACACCAGAAGCCCAGCCATCTCCCATTTCAAACATATCGGAGAAATTATCTGTGGGACTAAATAGATTTTTATGTCGCCAGAGATTGCCCATTTTTTTGAAATAAATATCCACAGAAATCGGCAAGTCCCAGAGATGTTCCGTTTCACCTCGCAGAACAAAATGAGTCGCCCAACTGGGAGATAACCCTTCCTGAGCGAGCGCCCAGGTTTCAAAGAAACTGAGCCCCAGTTCCTCGAATTTCGGAACAGATTGGAAATATTGATAGTATAATCCTGTGGCGAATTTTATTCTTGTTTTCGTATCGAGCACGCGCATAGCAGAAAATCGCGGTGAAATTCTTAAAAATTTACCTGATGTGCAATACTCATTCCGTAATCCATATTCCAATTTCCATAATGGATTTATATTCCATTCATCCTGCCCGTAAAGTGAGATTATCCCCGTTTCATTTTTCCAATCCCACCAAGGCTCATATTCGTCAGGGTCTTCGATTTGATTTAGTATCGAGAGATATTTAATTTCGAGCCCCGTTTCGAGTGTATGTTTTGGAAGCGCAGTGGAAAGCATTCCGCGTGTAGTGAAATCTTTTACATAATCCTTCATAAATTCTCCGTTATCTATGGAAAGTTCCTCTGCAAATTGGCTATATGCTGCGGTGAAATGTCCAAAATATTTCGGCGAGAAAAGATGCGTAAAATTCGTCGAAAATGTGTTGTTGCCCCAGTCCCAAATGAAATTATCGCTCGGGTCGCTGCTGTCGTCGAAATTAAATATATCGTTGCCGCGATAATATGTCATGGAAAATTTATCTCCGCTATCGAAGTCGCGCGTGATTTTTGTGTGAATATCTGTAAAATGATACGGGAAATATGCTTCTTGTCCCATAGCAGATGACATCAAATCAACGAACCAATCTATATATGTTCTTCTTGCGGAAAACATCCACGCGCCGGAGCCGAGGAACTTTGGAAGCGGACCGTTGACCGTTGCGTGCGATGAAAGGAGACTGATTTCTCCCGACCCGTGAACTTTGTGCCGATTCCCTTCCATATTGATTATTTCGAGCACGGAACCGATTCTGCCACCCCATTTCGCAGGAAATCCGCCTTTGATGAGGTTCGCTTCCTTAATCGCATCCACTACGAATGATGAGAAAACTCCGCCGAGGTGAGTCGGGTTATAAACTCCGATTCCATCGAGAGTAACGAGGTTTTGCGATGGCAGTCCGCCCCAGATGTATAAAGCACTCGAGAAATCACTCGGCGCAACGACACCGGGCAGCAGGTGCATAGTGCGAAAAACATCCGATTCGAGAAGTTGCGGTGCTGTTTTAGTCTCTTTTTGCGAAAGAATAAGGTGTCCGACTTTTAAATCTTTTTCACCACCCTCTCGTCTTGCTTCGACAACTATTTCCTTTCCAATTTCCACAGATGGTTGTAATTTTATATCGAGGCGCAGTTCATCGTTTTTTGATAGCGTAATGGTTTTGCTATATTTTTCATATCCGAGATAAGATGCTACTATATTGTGTGCGCCTGCTGAGATACCTTCGATGATATAATATCCCTTGTCATTCGATGATGAACCGAGCGGTTCCCCTTCGATATAGACATTAGCATAAGGAAGCGGTTCGCCTGTATCGGCATCCGTCAGGTAGCCCGAAATCGAGGCAGCAAAACAAAGATAGTTCAGGATGAATATAAATACAATGTATTTCATAAATTACAGCTTTTTGATTTATGTTTCTAAAATTATATGTTGAACCCCAAATATGCAAGAATTCATTTCGATTTTTTATATGATGAGTGCCGAGAATTTGGATAAATCGAAATTAAATAGTTTGGTGCAATAGTTATCTCTTGACACATTATTATTTTGAAATATTTATATATTCACATTGCGCCCGTGGCTCAATTGGATAGAGCACCGGACTTCGGCTCCGGTGGTTGTGGGTTCGAATCCCTCCGGGCGTAAGCGTTCCACTTAATCATAAACGCTTTATATTTCACATAAATCACTTCTGATGGTTGCTCCCGTTCTCAACCAATCGGGAGAAGCTCTGTTCTGTCGAATTAGCGCAAATCTAATGTTTTTCCGATTTTTCGCTGTGTGTTCTGTATTTTTGAAAAAACTTTTTGAGAATTATCTTTTCTCCATATAGATAGCACCTTTTCTATAAGATTTATAT
>JALTEE010000273.1:0-1505 GCA_027007865.1 bacterium | reverse complement strand
ATTTAATTCGGTTTGGCTTTCGAAATCGCCACGATACGCCGCTTTTGCCTGAGATAAATCGTAGCAGGTTGTCGAATCGAGTTTTATCAAGACGATTTTCAATCCCGAATTTTTGAATGTTCTAAAATGCTTTATAAAAAATTCTTCGCAGCAGGAGCCGATATATCCTTGCGAACCAATTTTTCTCAATTTTCTGTGATTGCGCACGAGGCTTTGGAATGATGTAATTGTGAAAGGTTCGAGTCCTGCATCGATAGCCATTTCGTATCCGTTTCCAACGGTGCATCCTCCGCATATAGGGCAGTCGTGTCTATGGCGGTATTTGCAGCCGACGAGTTTTGCGCAATATGGAAATAGAAAGTGCGAAAACGGAAAATTGCTCCATTCTGCTGGGTCAACATTTGCAAAAAATAGTTTATTTATCTCGTCGAATGAAAATCCTTGTTTTAACAGTGGCAATTTTATTATCGCTGATTCGATGGCTTCGGCAAAATTATCGTATTTCAATCCAATTATTTTCACTTTCGATTTATTTAAGTAATCGACAATTATATCGCGCACGATTTTGGGATTAGCGGGTCGGTGCTTCAGTAGTGCTTCCATATCATATATGGCTCGCTGCGGATGGATGAAAAAATCGCCCCAGAATTGCACCGACGATATACGCTTTTTTTGCGCATCGATTTGGATAGCGGAGCGCAGAACCCCTTTGTCGCGCGATAGACCTATTATTGTCCCTTTGCTATTCTCGGGTCGGTCGATTTTGTATATCCAACTATCCGATTTGTGATAAGGGAGAAGTTCGTTGTATATATTAGATTCATTTTCATTTGGCATATCTAATGTTATCTTTACATTAAACAATTCCTCGAATCCCCCGACAATCGCCTTTTTAATTTCGCTAATATCGGGTATAGGACTCAATAATTCATCGAGAAATACCACCCGTTCTTTAATGGATTCTAATCCGTGTCTGCCGAGTTTTTCCGCGGGAACACGCAGGGCGCGAAGCATATCGTCCGCGCAATTTTTAACGAGCAATGTTCCCTGAAACATAAAAGCATTTCCATCGGATACGCCGCCAGTGCCGGAAATTTTTCTGCCGCTAACTTCGATATCGTTTCTCGGTCGATATTTCGCAGTGATACCGAGTTTTTTAAGTCCTGCAATAGCACCATTCGAGATTATTCGGTATAGTTTTTCAAATCCGTATTTTGCCCATTGTTCGTTTTTAGTTGCAAAAATTTCCCACCCGACTTGCGAAGGCTCGAAAAATATCGTGCCACCTCCGGTGATACGACGATTGATGTGCCACTTATTAAAATTTACAAAATCGAGGCGGACTTCTTGCGAAGGTGATTGATGCCTGCCGATAAGAACACAAGATGGAGAAAATTGTAAAAATCTTAATATCGGAATTTTATCATTATTATTAGCATAAGCGGAAAGCAGTGCCTGGTCCCAAGCGATATTCTCCGCTGCGTTCAGAACTCCCATATCTATTA
>JALTEE010000272.1 GCA_027007865.1 bacterium | reverse complement strand
GCATAATAATTGTTATATTTCGTAAATAAGCGGAGGTAATAACAATGAAAATCGTTCTATTAAGCATTCTCACAGCGATATTTTTTATAACTGCATCTGCGGATAACATATTGATATATATGGACCCTTCGCAGACAGACCACCTGAAAGCGTATGGTGTCGCATATTGGTGTCTTCAACAGGGTTATAATGTCGAGTGGCTTCTGAACTATCGCGGCGGCAGTTTTTTAACGCCTTCATCCGCAGATATCGAGCAGATATGCCGTCTTCGCGGCGTATCGTATTCTGTCGTCGGTGGCAGCGAAGTTGCACAAATTTATTCTACAATCGAGAATTCCAATATGGAGGTAGTTCTTTTGGAAAAAGCGCCTAAAATAGGCGTCTATGTTCCACCGACACACGAACCGTGGGATGATGCCGTAAGGCTCGCTCTCGAATACGCTGAAATCCCATATAAAACGATATGGGACCCCGGAGTGCTGGCGGGAAAACTTTCGCAATTCGACTGGATACATTTGCACCACGAGGATTTCACAGGACAGTATGGAAAATTTTACGGCAGTTATCGCAATGCACTGTGGTATCAGAAAGATGTTGCGCTGAATCAGAAAACGGCACGAGAACTCGGTTTTGCAAAAGTATCGGAGTTAAAAAAAGCGGTTGCGCGAAAGATAAAGGAATACATTGCGGGCGGGGGATTTATGTTCGGGATGTGTTCTGCAACGGATTCATACGACATCGCACTTGCAGCGGAAAATGCTGACATCGTCGATACACCTTTCGACGGCGACCCGCCAGACCCGAACTGCCAGGATGAACTCGATTTCTCGAAAACACTCGCATTCGAAAACTTCTCGCTGATTACAAATCCGCTCGTGTATGAATTTTCGGATATCGATGTCAAACCGGAAGGTGCTGGAATACGAAATGGCGGCGATAAATATTTTACGCTTTTCGATTTTTCCGCAAAATTCGACCCTGTGCCGACAATGCTCGTTCAAGACCACACAGCAGTGATACCCGATTTCCTTGGACAGACAACGGCATTCAACGGGAAAACAATCAAAAAAAATGTTGTGATTCTCGGGAAATACGAGGGAACGGATATTGCAAAATATATTCACGGGAATTTTGGCAAAGGGACATTCACATTTTTAGGCGGGCACGACCCGGAAGATTATGCGCATTTCATAGGAGACCCACCCACAGACCTATCACTGCATAAAAATTCACCAGGATATAGATTGATATTGAATAATGTGCTGTTTCCTGCTGCCCAGAAAAAAAAGAAAAAAACTTGAACGGTGGACTTTGGTTTACTGTTTTATGTTTTAAACAAATGACATAAGCCGTCTATTCAATCCATTCGGGGGATTAAAATGGCGAAGAAAAAATTAGGTGAATTACTGCTCGAAACAGGGATATTAAACGATAATCAACTGGAATATGCTCTGAAAGTGCAGGAGGAAAAAGGCGGAAAACTTGGACAAATATTGGTAGAGCTCGGTATGGTTACGGAAAAATTGATTACCGACCTTGTTAGTCAGCAACGAAATTTCGTGCGAATTCATCTCGATATAAACGAACTCGACCCGAATGTGCTCTCGTTAGTTCCGAAGGATATATGTCAAAAGTATCGTCTCATTCCATATAAAATCGAGAACAATATGCTCGTCGTTGCAATGGACGACCCTATGAATTATTTCGCAATCGAAATGGCGGAATTTGCATCGACATATAGAATCGAACCTGCAATAGTCGAACCGTCGAAAATTGACGAGGCGCTGCTCCATATAAGCGATGCGCAGGAAATACTGCCCGCTCAGGTGGAGGATAAATACGAAACCGCAATCGATAAATCGGTGCAAGAAGGAGTTGAAGTTAAGGAAACTAAGGGTAGTATTGTAAAATTTGTTAATATGCTCCTCGTAAAAGGAATCGAACTCGGAGCGAGCGACCTTCATATCGAAGCGGATGTGCAGTATTCTCATATTCGATATAGGATTAACGGCGTTCTTCACGAAAAATACAGAGTTCCAAAATTATTTCACGAAAATGTAATATCGCGTTTAAAAATAATGTCTAAAATGGACATTTCCATTCACGAGATTCCGCAGACCGGGGGATTTCGGTTCGAGCACAGTAGTGAAAAATACACTATGCGAATAGAGACGATTCCTACGATTAAAGGTGAAAACGCAGCGATTCGGTATTCGGGAAAAGGTATGAATATCGCTTCCATAGATAAACTTGGATTGAGTCGTTCCGAACTCGGACTTATCGCTGAAAATATTTTTAAGCCGGGCGGATTGATAATTGTATGTGGTCCCACAGGAAGCGGTAAAACAACCACATTATACGCAATTCTTCGAAGGATAAATACGCCCGAGAAGAAAATAATCACGCTCGAAGACCCCGTCGAAGAATTCTTGCCGCTTATAAACCAGATACAAATCGATGAGAGCAAAGGTTTGACATTCAACGAGGCTTTGCGTGCGGTTTTGAGAATGGACCCCGATGTTATTTTTGTCGGCGAAATCCGCGACCAAGATACCGCGAGTATAGCCATTAGAGCAGCATACACGGGGCATCTTGTCCTGACCACGCTTCACACAAGAAACACATTCGAAAGTGTTTTGCGTCTTATCGACCTTGGAATAGAGCCGTTTTTGCTATCTAATACGATAAATTTGATAATAGGGCAGAGGCTTATTAGAACTTTGTGTCCCGCTTGCAAGATGCAGACGGAAGTCGAAGGCGTGTTGCTATATCATCCACGAGGCTGTGAAAAGTGCAATGGAACAGGATATATCGGTCGAAAAGGTGTATTCGAACTGCTACCGGGAAGTTTTATAAATCGCGATGTCCTGATACCAACGCCCTCATTGGATAAATTACTCGAACACGCAAGAGCGGCAAAAATTGAGACAATGTGGAAAAAAGCGATGAAAATGGTGCTCGCAGGAGAGACATCGCTACACGAGGTTGTGAGGGTTGTGCCAAAAATGCCGGGAGATGAATAAAACATTTTCGCAGAAGTAGAAAAGCAGGACTACGATGAAAAGCATTATTCAAATAATTTTATTATCGATATTTTCGATTGCGCTTTTTATTAGTTGCTCGAACGAAAATAGCAGCGCACAAACAAAAGAGGTTGGTAGCAGCACGAGCGCCGATACAGTCAAAATATACTTTACCGAAGAAGGCAATCTGCAAGCGATTTTATATGCTACAAGAATGGAGGAGCGCAAGAAGTTGACTTGGGGCTGGAATATCAAAGTCGATTTTTTTAGCGATAAAGACAGCATTGCCGATGGCGGTATGGTTGCTGATTCGGGAGTTGTTAAAAAGGGTCGAGGTCGCCGCAGAAGCGAAGTCGAAGTATTCGGCGATGTTCATCTCACTGCGCCCGATGGAACAGAACTATTTTCTGATTCGTTGCGCTGGAATCCAAGAGCACAAATGATAGAGAGCAATTCGAAAGTGAAAATCATTCGTGGCGCAGAAGTCATCGATGGTGTCGGATTCGTTTCCGATGCAAGTTTTAAAAAAATTCGCGTGAAAAAAGTGAGCGGGAGAATCGAACAATGAGCGATATAGAATCGAGAATCAAAGAAATTATCGTAGACAATTTACTTAATTATGATTTGTGGGTATTTCTATTCGGTTCTCGCGCTATGGGGATAAATAACGACAGAGCCGATTTCGATGTCGGAATCTTTTCGCCACAGGGTCCATTGCCGCTGCTCAATATATTGAATATCAAAGAGAAACTGGACTTATCGGATATACCATATTTAGTCGATGTGGTAGATTTTAGTGTGGTAGATGACAATTTCAGGAAAATTGCAGGGAGGAAAGTGATAATATGGAAAAAGATGAAAAATCAATCGCCGCCAGAATGGATGCACTTAGTCGAGCCTTAAAAATGCTGACGAAAGCATTGCAGCAGCCCGAAAATGAATTCACGCGAGATTCGGCAATTAAAAGATTCGAATATACATTCGAGATTTCCTGGAAATTAATGAAATCGGTCTTAAATTATCTCGGAATTTTTTGTAATAGTCCGAGACAATGTATTAGGCAGGCTTTTGCTGCAGAAATCATCGATGATACCGATAAATGGCTAATCTCTCTTGAAAATAGAAATCGGGCAACGCATATATATAACGAAAATCTTGCGGAAGAAATCTATATCTTCATAGAAAAATTTCCACCGCTTGTTCAACATCTAATAGAAAAGGTCGAAGATGAACTCGAATCCGAGTGAAATAAAAAAAAGTGAAGCAGAAACGAACTCGAGCCTTGCGCTTATGACGCGTGGACTCGTTAAGCGCTATAGTAAAAAACTCGCTGTTGCGGGAATAGACATCGAAGTTCATCCGGGCGAAGTCGTCGGACTACTCGGTCCCAACGGCGCTGGAAAGACGACAACATTTTATATGATTACGGGAATGATTCGCCCGAACGATGGCGCAGTTTTTTTAAGCGATGTCGAAATGACAAAAATGCCGATGTATCGCCGCGCACGAATGGGATTAGCATATCTACCGCAGGAAGCGTCTGTGTTCCGTTCGCTCACCGTTGAGGAAAATCTTTCAGCGATACTCGAATTTATGCCGCTACATCCGAAGCAGCGTCGAGAAAAGTTGGAAAAACTTTTAGATGAACTTTCTATCGAGAAACTTCGCAAGCAAAAGGCATTTACATTGTCGGGCGGCGAACGGCGCAGAGTAGAAGTTGCCAGAGCATTATGTGCCGACCCGAAATTTCTACTGCTCGACGAACCGTTCGCAGGTATCGACCCCATCGTTGTCGGAGAACTACAAAGACTCATCGTCGGATTGCGTGAAAAGGGCATCGGAATTCTCATCACAGACCACAATGTCCGCGAAGTCCTGTCGATTGTGGATAGAGCATATATTATCTTCGAGGGAAAAATCCTCATCGAGGGAGATTCTCAATTTTTATTAAACGACCCGAAGGCAAGAGAAATCTATTTGGGAGAAAAATTTAAGATGTAATACCGAGGAGGTTCAGTATGTTTAGGATATTTTTGATTGTGTTTGGAGCGTTATTGTTCTTTGTGTCGTCTATTTTCGCCGAAATCGGCTGGTGCGGAAATGTCTATCCCAACGATGGCACAGAACTAAATTCCGCCGAAGACCTTACCGTCTATTTCCAGATATGGAAGGACGGCGTTACCGATGCGGATTCTACTGCGCCTGGCGAAGGACTCGCCGCAACTCTATTCTATCGAAATGCGGGAACGACGGAATGGAATTCACTCACGATGATATACAATGTCGATGTCGGGAACAATGACGAATACAGAGGAACGATTCCCTCATCGGAACTCACCGCGGACACCGACATCGAAATATATTGTCTGGCATACGATTCCACCGACACATCTACCTGTCAGGGAAACGACCAACTCGGAAATCCCGCCACGGAGAGCGAACCGCTGACATATCATCCCGTAAATCCTACAACGAGCGATGTTACAATTCATTTTTCGGTGAATATGAATTGGGTTGGTGCAGAAGAACCCGTCACTGTCGCAGGAACATTTAACGACTGGGCAACCGACGAAATCGTTCTTTCGGACAGCGATACCGATGGCATTTACGAAGGCTCATATACGATTCCCGCAGGCGCATCGCGCCATCAAGAATATAAATATCTCAACAACGGCATCTGGGAAGAAGTCGCAAACCGCACACTCGATATAGACGATTCGTCGCCCGACCAAAATCTCCCGCTTGATTACTGGGAGAATAAAAGCACACAGGATGTATCGGTGCTTTTCCGCGTGGATATGTCGGGAGAAACTGTCGATTCGGCATTTATCGCGGGCAATCAACCGCCGCTTCACTGGGGGTGGGATGACGGCTGGACAGATGCCGACCGAATTTACGACGATGGAACTCACGGCGATGAAACTGCGAGTGATGGCATTTACACTACGATAATTCTTTTCCCCGCGGGGACATACCGCGATGTGGAATATAAATTCACAACCGACGGCACCGATAACGAACCGCTTCCGCCATTTGTGAACCACCAATTCACGCTCACAGAAGATTACGATACATTACTGCTCCCGATTGTCGTATTCGGCGAAATTAGCGGTATAGTATCGAAAAACGGATTTCCGCCATCGAAAAGTGTTCTATATCAAAATTCGCCAAATCCCTTTAATTCCGCTACTGCAATCGAATTTGATATCGATAAAAATCTCGATTCTCCCGCAAATCTTTCCATTTACGATTTGAACGGCAAAAAAATTCGCACTCTCGCCAAAAATATTTCCGCACAGGGAAGATATTCTGTTATCTGGAATGGCAAAGACGCTGTCGGCGCAGATGTCCCGAGTGGAACATATCTTCTGAAATTGCAGAGCAGAGAGATACAGTTGAGCAGGAAAATGGTGCTGGTAAGGTAGTAGTATCCGTAGGGGTTTGGCGCACCAAACCCCTACGGATACTGCAATATACGATTTGCAAGAGAATAATGAGAAACCTCGATAGATGGCGAAGTGCAAAGGTCAATCCTGATATTGCGGGATTTCTATTCCACGCCGCATTTCTTTTTCAATTCGCCCCAGCGCTTATCGACCCACGCTTGCTCTTCGTCGATAAGATATCTATTTTGTGGAGCAAAAACATGCTTAAATCGTCCCTGCGGTTTTATCCATTCCTCGAGGGAAATTTTCTTCCCGCTTTTTTCGGGATTGTAATTGAGTTTCCACTTGCCGTTTTCCACTTCGAATAGTGGCCAAAAACAGGAGTCTGTTGCTTTGCGCGACATTTCCATAGAGAGATTTTCAGAGAAACGCCATCCCACAGGGCACGGCATCAGAACATTGATAAATGCAGGTCCATCCACTTCGAGCGCTTTTTGAACTTTTCGCATAAGGTCCATAAAATTGTGTGGTGCTGCCTGTGCGGCATAGGGAATTTCGTGTGCGACAAGGATTTCCGTCAATGGTTTTCGATGTTGCTGTTTGCCGGGGATTTTCTTTCCCGCTGGTGTTGTCGATGTCGCGGCACCGAATGGTGTTGCGCCCGAACGCTGAATTCCCGTGTTCATATACGCTTCGTTGTCGTAGCAGATATAGACCATATTATGTCCACGCTCCATAGCGCCGGAAAGCGATTGAATGCCGATGTCGTAAGTGCCGCCGTCTCCGCCGATAGCGATGAATTTAATTTCTTTATCGATTTTGCCCTTTCGTTTCAATGAACGATATGCCGCTTCGACACCAGAAATTGTAGCGGCAACATTTTCAAAAGCATTGTGAATGTATGGTATCCGCCAGGCTGTGTATGGATAAATTGTGGTAACAACTTCCATACATCCCGTAGCAAGTCCTACGACGGTGTTTGGTCCAGCGGCGTGGGTTACCATTCTTAAAATCGACGCACCAGCACAGCCTGCGCAAGCGCGATGACCAGGTGCGAGCAAATCCCGTTCGCCGGCAATCTGCTTCAAATTTATAGACATAATAATTC
>JALTEE010000271.1 GCA_027007865.1 bacterium | reverse complement strand
AAATAGAATATGATGATTAAAAATATCGCGGATTTGCATTAAAAAATTTAATATATCATTTATCATTTCTCACCATACTTTTTGTTGGAATTTCTCCCGCTTTTTTGAGCGCGATTTTCGTCAAAATTGGGCCGAGTATTTCAAAGAAAATGCTGGTTGCGGTTACTGTCATAATCACAGCGCCACCGATTTTGAATGCGTGGCTCGTTCCGATTTGTGAAAGTTCGTGCTTTACAATCAACGAGAGACCGATTGCCACACCTGCCTGCGATAAAATACCCAGTCCGAGATATTTTTTAATTTTGCTCTCGGCTCCACCGACGATTGCGCCAAATCTCGCTCCACCGATAAGTCCGGCAGAACGAGCAAACATATAAACTAATCCTATCAATCCGAGATGAGGCAGTTGGTTCAGTTGCAGATGTGCGCCCGCGAGGAAGAAAAATAGGATGAATAAAATCGGCATTATTATGTTAAGTTCTTCACTGACTTTTGAAACGAGGAATTGTTTTCGTGTATTTACAAGAACGAAACCGACCACCATATTTGTCAATATAAGCGAGATGTGCAGAGTTACCGATAATCCTGTAATAAGAAGCACCGAGCCAAAGACTATAATGAGTATTGATTCCATCGTTTCTAACTGTCTTACCAACTGGCAGAATAGGAAACCTGTAATCGTTCCAATGGCGAGACTCAATCCAATTTCTTTGAGCGGTTCGAGCGATGTTATAAGAATGTTCATACCAGTTCCAGATGCTTCGTTTATCAGGATATTTTTTGCAAACGCAAACGCTACACCATATATTATGATTGCCAATCCGTCATCGAAACCGACGACAGCATACAGCGCTTTTGTGAGCGAGCCTTTCGCATGATATTCTTGGATAACCGCTACGGTTCCAGCAGGAGCACTTGCTGGTGCCATAGCCCCAAATATCAGAGCGAGAGAGATATCTCCTGTTAAAGCATACAATCCCACCGCTACAAAAATAAATGCAAAGAATGACTCAGCCAAAATGATGGAAATGATTCCAAAGCCGAGTTTTTTTAGCGAACCGAGATTAAGCTCGATTCCAATAAGGAAAGCCACGAAGCCGAGCGCTACTTCGGTCATAAACGATAGACTTCCCATCAGCTCTTCATCGAATATATTGAGCACCGATTCTCCGAAAATAGCACCGACAATCATAAATCCTGTCAACGATGGTAGTTTCAACTTCCGCGCAATTTCGCCAAAATAATATGATACTATAATGGCAACACCGATAAGTAAAAGTTTTGATATATGTGGACTCATCAGTTATCCTCTAATCAAGTTACAATATCGCCCGCCACAAAAAATGTGTCCTGAACTATAACGAGAACATTTTTGCACTTCTCAAGCACGCCGACTATACGCTCTATCTGGCGAATTGTCTCGTTGACAAGGTGTTTATCCACAGTCGCGATAATTATCTTGCTCGAATATAGTTTTTCATCCTTCCAGAATGCCGAGAAAAGATGACTTTTTGCGAGATATTCTCTCGTATTTTTTGCTTCTATAACGAATATAGAACTCGAACTGAATGCGGAAAATACCTGCAGTAATTCTCTGAAAATATTATCATCCTGAATAAAAATATGGAAAAGTTTCCTTTCGGTGCGACCTGTCGGTTCTTCTTCTTCGACAATGTGCCTCAAGAAATTCTCTTTTGCAATTTCAGGAGAACGAGAATTTATTATTTCTTCTGCAGCGTTGGGAAGGCTTAGGATATGGGATATTTTTGATAAAAATCGTATGTGCTCGTTAGATTTACCGGCGGGTGCAATAATAAATACCATTATCTTAACCTTTTCTCCATCGAGTGAATTGAAATCGACTCCTTTTGGAATAGTGATTATACCGATAACGAATTCGCTGATTCCGTCGATACGGCAATGTGGTATGGCTATTCCTCCGCCGAAACCGGTAGTCCCGAGTTCTTCGCGCTCTAAGAGGGCATTGTAAATCTGCTCTTCGGTGATTTCCGCTAATACATCGCTTTTTTTTGCCACCCGAGCAATTTTGCGAAGAGATTCATCTTTGCTGGAAATTTCAACATCAATGGCGATACATTCCGAGCGAAGTGCATTGCTTAATTTCATATAAACGCTCCGATAAAATGTGTATTTTATGTTTTGTCTTGCAAAATAATCAAATTTCTATAATATGTCTAATGTTAATTTCAATATGTTTGATATAATTT
>JALTEE010000270.1 GCA_027007865.1 bacterium | reverse complement strand
AAACGATTATGTAGGTGGTTCAAAATCCATACTTTTCCATCCACCAATGTAAAATATCACTCAAAGATTGCCCGATAGGGATTTTCGGATGCCACCCTGTGAACTTTTTAATCTTATCATAACTGCCATATACAATCGGCACATCGACAGGTCGAAGTTTATTCGGGTCGATTTCGATTTTTACATCGACTCCGGAAAATCCGATAATAGTATCGAGAATTTCCTGTATTGTAACCGCTCTACCCGAACAAATATTGAATATGCCACTATCGACCTTTTCGAGTAAAAATCTATATGCACGAACAACATCTCGAACATCGGAAAAATCTCTTGCGGCAGAAAGATTTCCAACTCGAACGATTGGTTCCTGTTTTCCTGCAATAATTCGAGCAATTTGGTTAGCGAATGCCGATGTTACGAAATTCTGCGACTGCCCGGGCCCAATGTGGTTGAACGGCCTCGCTATAATTACCGGTAATTTCCAGAGCGAAATATATTGTTTCGATGCGAAATCGAGTGATGTTTTAGTCGATGCGTAAATATTTGCAGGATTGAGGGGGGAATTTTCTGTGAATGGCAAATTTTCCGCAGAGTTCGGTGCGCCATACACTTCGCCGGATGAAACGATTATAGTTTTTGTATCGGGTTTTTGCAGGCGAACCCATTCGAGCAAATTCAATGTTCCCATCAAATTCACTCGCCAAGCATTCATCGGGTCGCTGTTCGCCTGCGGAACAAATGCTATCCCAGCCAAATGCACAATCGCATCGGGACGGAAATCCCCTAATGCACACCAAAAAGTTTCTTTATCGACAACATCGCCCGGATACAATTTCGCTCCGCATTTTTTTAGATGGTTTATCGTGGCGGAATGGAAATAGAATCCGCCGAGTTCATATCTACTCTTTTGTAGTTCTTCGACAAGATATTGCCCGACAAATCCTTCGATTCCAGTTATAAATATTTTTTCCATAAAATTATGCAGTTAGATTGACCAATCGGTAGAATTATTTATTAGCGATTTTTTCGCACAATTTAATGTCTGTCTCGACCATCATAGCAATTAGTTCTTCAAACGAGACTTGTGGTTTCCATCCGAGTTTTTCTCTTGCTTTGCCGGGGTCTGCAAGTAAATGATTGACTTCGGCTGGACGGAAATATTTTTTAGATACGACTACTATTGTCTTCCCTGTTTTTTTATCTATACCGCGTTCATTTAAATTTTCTCCTTCCCACTGAATATCGAAGCCAGCGTTATTGAACGCTATGGTAGTAAATTCTCGCACAGAATGAGCCTTACCTGTTCCGATAACATAGTCGTCGGGTTGCTCTTGCTGAAGCATCATCCACATTACTTTTACATAGTCGCCCGCATAACCCCAATCACGCTTTGCATCGAGGTTGCCGAGTTCGAGAACATCTGCGAGACCGAATTTTATTTTCGCCGCCGCGTCGGTTATTTTTCGCGTAACAAATTCTTTGCCTCGCCTGGGAGATTCGTGATTGAAAAGGATACCTGAAACAGCAAATATATCGTAACTTTCGCGATAATTCACCGTAATAAAATGTCCATATACTTTTGCAACACCGTAGGGACTGCGCGGATAAAATGGTGTATTTTCATTTTGCGGCATTTGGATAACCTTGCCAAACATTTCAGACGACGATGCTTGATAAAATTTTACATCCGGTTTTTCGTATCGTATAGCTTCGAGCATTCTTGTAACTCCGATTCCAGTCGCTTCACCGGTGAAAATAGGCTGGTTCCAGGATGTCGGCACAAAAGATTGCGCGGCAAGATGATAAATTTCATCCGGTTGTATGTCTCTAACCAATTTCATCAAAGACATCTGGTCGAGCAAATCACCGGGAACAAGTTTGAGCGAATTGCGGATATGCTCGATTCGCTCAAAATTCTCCGTCGAATTTCTGCGAATCATACCATATACTTCATAACCCTTATTGAGCAAAAACTCGGCAAGGTAAGAGCCATCCTGCCCCGTAATTCCAGTTATTAATACCTTTTTCATTTATCCTCCTCGTATTATTATCGAACCCAAATCTCCAAATATAAATTAACGCAATTTATTCTTTCCGCAACTATTTTATACAACTGAAATCAGAGAAATTACAAACAGAGGAAATTGGAAATCGTCGATTGGATAGAGTTATTCTATTTTTTCAAAAGCGTTTCATAAATTTCGACAACCGATTTTCCGACTGCCGGAAGCGAGAAATTTTTTAGTGCGAAATCATAACCGTTTTTTGATAATTTAATGTAGAGGTTTTTATTGGTTAGAACTCTTATGAGTGCATCTGCAAGTGCATCGGGGTTCTTCTCGGGCACGAGCAGTCCTGATTTTTCATTTTTTATAATATCGGTAATTCCACCGACCGCAGATGCTACAATAGGCTTGCCGTGAGACAGCGCTTCGAGTAAAACGACACCCTGTCCTTCGGTATCGCCGTGTCGGTCGAAACAGGCTGGAAGAACGAAAACATCGCAGTTATCATATTGGCGTTCCTTTTCATCTGCTGGGATGAGCCCCGTGAAATGCACTTTTTCACTCACACCGATATCATTCGCCAATTTTTTTAGTTCACCGAGAATAGAACCTGAACCAACAATTGTAAGTTCGGCATCAATTTTCGATAAAACTTTCGGCATCGCCTGAATAAGATATTTCACGCCTTTGCGTTCGACGAGCCTACCGATAAATAAAATTCTTTTAGAACGGTCGGTTTCGGGAAATTCTATCGACGGAACAGTTTTTGGAAATTCATTTCCATAGGGCACGATTTTAATTGGGCGGTCATACACTGTTCGAGCCTGTTTTGCACCATAAGATGTCAATGCGATAACATCGTCGGCGTTGCGAATATATTTTTTGAAAAATGGCTTAATAATCGGGTATCTTCTAATCATCGATGTCTCGGCGGTATAGAAATGGAGGATTGTGGGCAACTTCCCGAATGCAGGCGCTCCGATAAATGCCATCGGTATAGGCCAATGAATATGAACAACATCGAATTTTTCTTTTTCGAGCAATTTTTTTACAGCTCTTCTACCAGCAATCAAAAGAAACGGCACCCAGAACATATACCACGGTTTCCTGCCGAGTCTGACAGGCGTTGCTTCATCGTGAGTTAAATCTTCCCATTTACGAAAGAAATATCGGAATCTTCGCACATCGATGCCAAAAACTGTTTGCTTGCCAAGTCCTCTATATGATGGTGCGAGAACAGTATTTTTCACACCTTGCCGCTCGAGCTCTTGAATCAATGCAATCAACCACGGCGTCATCGAATCTTCGGAATCACTGCGCGGGAATGCTGTTACTATGTGAAGAACCTTTATCATTCTCAATTTTCTCCGGTTTATCTATATGCTTTATCCTGAGTAAAATAGCACCTATTACAAAAATCAAAATTTCAGCGATTGTCATCCAGATTCTCGAACTTACAGAAAATACCAACTTCTGTGTGTTTGACAAGTAATTTGGTAACAGTAACGCAAAAGCACCTTCTCTAATACCAAGTCCAGCAGGAGTTATAATGCTTGCGTATCCGATGAAATACGATGTTGAAAAAGCCCCCGCAATACTGCGAAAATCACCCATAGAAATATTATTGTAGAATGCGATTCCGCTTATCGTGATTCCTATTCCGATAAATGTCCATAACAGCATTCCAAAAACCAGCGTTTCCAACAGGACTTTGACCGACATTTCGGGAATTTTTTGAAGATTATAGTCCTTTTTAATAGATTTCAATAGGTAACATAGCAATTTATGTAAAATTTTCGGCTGTAATAGTAAAATAACGAGCAAAACAAAAACGAAATAAATCCAATATGGCAAATTATACATTCCCGAAAAACCGATATAAATGATTCCCGATAATAATGCACTTAACAAAATCATAAGTTGCGTAACTAATGTCACAGTTAAAGCGGAAACCGTGTCGATTTGCCATTCTTTCGCAAGATACGCTATTCCGAATACAAACCAAACTTTACCGGGAATATATCTCGCTATATTAGGCAAAAACATCAATATAAGAGATTGGTAAAATGGAAGTTTCTTCCCATAAAATCTCCACATAAACTCTTTCCATATAAGCACTACAAACATTTCACCGAGAAATATGAAAAGAATTCCAAGCAATATTAAAAACAAGTTTGCATTGTAAATAGCTTCTTTAACCTGTTGATAATTGACAAAAAGTTTTTTTAAGATAAAATAGAAAATTACAGTGGACACAACTATGCCCAAAATATTGCGGAGATATTTTTTTTTTCTTTTTTTCTGCATTATCTAATTATTTTTTAGGCGTTGCCGCAATAACAACCGAATGCCCGAACCACGGGAATATAACACGGCATATTTTTTCGAACGGCATAAGTATTTTCCACAATTTTGCGAAAAATGCAGGGAAAAGTTGAAAATTTCCTCTACCAATAGGTGGGAAATACCACCATCCACTAATTTTTAGCGTTTTCAAATAAGGTGAAAATTCTTTTCTAAGTCCCCACGGGGTAACCCAATTATCCACGGGTTGGTCTCCTGCGTGAACTTCTTTCCTGGCAAAAAACTCGGCTAATTTTCTAAAAACACCAAACCAATTTATCCAATTAGGTGTAGTCAAAATCAATATTCCATCGGGTTTCAAAACGCGAGCGAATTCTGAAATCATTTTTTCACGCTCGGGAACATGCTCCAATACTTCGCTGCAAACAACCCAATCGAAAGTATCATCACCAAATGGTAAAATTGTGCCATCTCCCTGAACAACCAAAGCATCAGGAAATCTTTTTTGAACAAGAGGAAGATATGTAAAGGGTAAATCGAGCGCCACTACTCCATCGGGAGCGACTTCGAGATCGGGTCCCTTGCCGACACCAACAACTACACCGAAACCCCGAATTCCAATTTTCTTAGCAAACGATTTAAGCGCCTCGACTTTGGTGTATTGCTTAAACTTCTCCTGCGGTGAAAAATCTTGTTCTACAAAATATCGTTCGTAAAAATTTCGAATTTTATCAGGCATAAGCACTCCATCATTCGTAGCGATTACTTTCCTTTTTACCTTTTTCGAAGAACAAGGCGACTATAAAAAGAATTAAACCGATAAATGCAGAAATTAAACTAATTTTCAGGCTTTTCTTAACCAATGAAGCCTTATACCAAAAATGCACTTTGTGTGCACCCGCCTTCAATGGAACAGCGATAAATGAGTAATCTGCACGGATTATCGGTAATTTCTCGCCATCTTCTTCGGCACGCCATTCGGGATACCAGTTCTGCGACAAGAACAGCAGTCCATCATAAGGCATATTTATTTCGACATAGAAATCGTCGTCTTTATTATCCACAATCCTACCACGAGAATAGCCATTTCTCAAACTATCTGGAATTTGCGGCATAGAAATTTTCGGCTCGTCTTCGACGAGCAATGTCGTGCGATAGTTCGATGTAGAATCCATTACGAATTCTCGGTCTTTCAACTTCTCCAGCGCCGCCTCGTGAGATGTCGTTTCCCATCGATAGAATGCTCTCGCTCGCGGGAATGAACTCAAATTGCGATATAGATATCCTCCGCTTGTCTGTGCTATTTGCGATAGAAACGGTGCACTTCCAAGTTCCTGCGGCGAAAGAACATATTCGATGTTCAAAATATCCCAGAACTCCGGATAATATTTTTGAATATTTTGCGTTTTCAGGTGTCGCCCCGTAAATTCATCATACCATTTGAGTTGGTTTCCGTGCATTTCCGAAAATGTTACAGCATCCAAGCCGAACGAACCGAGATATGTATAAGATACAGTTTGTGGAAGAGCCAATGTTCGAAATGGCCCTTCGGTCTGTTGAATCTGCTGCAATTTTTCTATAAAATCGGTTCTTCGGAAATAGCGATTAACATCGTCGCTCACGATAAACGGTTTCGATATTCGCCATAAATCGACAATCAAAACAATTCCCAGCACAATCGTTACGGCATATCCAGCGAGTTTTTTTGTCTTTATTCGCCATAGCAGAATTCCTATTCCGAACCAGGTTAGCAGAAGCGCTATCCAGGAACTTTTTAAAAATATCGGGAAATTTCTTCCTACCGCGGTCAATTTCGCCTGAATATTCACACCTTGTGGGTTTGGCGCTGTTTTAAGCCACCATATCGAAAGTGGCTTACCGATTATGCTGAGCAAAATCAGTATTATCGTAAAACCGAGACCGAACCACAGCAAGTAGCGGGACAGCGGTGGATTCTGCAATTTTCTTTTTTTACCCTTCGATTTTTGCTTTTCTGTTTTTTGCCCTGCAAAATTTATTGCAGCATCGATTGCAAATGCCATTCCGATAGCAACGGAGAACGCCACTGTGAAAAATACCATCTCGGGTCCTCTGAACTTTTTCACCTGTGGAATAAGATAATAATATAAGTAGAAAAGTGGCGTTTGGGTGCCCATCGAGTATGTGATTGCAAACAGTGAAAAACCTGCTAAAAATTTCAATATCGGTTTCTTCAAAACAAACAATGCCACCAAAGCAAGGAGAATGGGTAGCATTCCGAGATACATCGAATTGAGCCGAAAGAAATTGCGTCCCCAGTATGTCTGGCGATTTTTTAGGTTGATACCCACAAAATCGGGGAACACTGTCGCAACAAAATCTTCCATATTTAATCGCCAACTGTTGCTGAATTGTATGCCGCGCTGTTCTGTCTGCGTAGTTCGCACAGAATAATGCCCCAAATAGTAAAATGGCAGATATATTTGCACTGTGGCTATTCCTATACCAAGAACGATTGCGAAAACAAAAAGAGCCAATATCACAGCGCCTTTGCCATAGGAAAATTTTCTTCTTACGATTCCCTGTATAAGTCTAAACACAAATAGCGCACCGAGCAGCCAGGATGCGAGATATACCATTTGCAGATGCACAGAAAAAATTAGCACGGCATACGCCATTCCAAAGAGGACGAAAAATTTTAGTTTCATACGCTCCATCGCAATTTCCAACAGCCACACCATAAATGGCAGCATCGCAATAACAGACATTTTTCCATCGTGTCCTGCGTATGTCAACGAAATCAAAATCGGGCTGAACATATATGTGATGCCGCCGAGAAAGGACGCATTTCGACATAATTTATAATGGCGCAAAAGCAGATACATAAACCATCCTGCGAGCAAGACATATAGAACTTCGGTGAACCCGAAGGAACGATGTGGAGGAAACAACAACCTGAATGGCACCGCCAGCGGAAAGAATATCGCACCGTGCATCGCTTCGATAAATGGCATTCCACCGTGAATGTGCGGGTCCCACAGCGGAAACGAATGATTTTGCAAAATATAATTTCGATAATATTTTACACTATAATATCCTATGTCGTTGAAATCGGTGCCGAAAAGCATTTTGTTCGAAAAAACAAATCCGCCATAAAGCGTTAGGACAAGAATTAGCATAACACCTATAGCCCATATCTTTTTCACTTTCATTTCCCCTTTTGGATATTTTCATCTTTTATAGATTATCAA
>JALTEE010000269.1 GCA_027007865.1 bacterium | reverse complement strand
TAGGGGCGCGGTTTCCGCACCCTTTTGCATTGGGCGAGGCGACCTCGCCCCTACGGCATTCGTGAAAACAACATTCCCCCGCAAATCGTATATCTTTACATCCACCCATCCTTCTGGATTCCTCTCGCTAAGGCGGGAGGAATGACATGACAATGTGATTTTGCACGACGAATTGAACGGATTGGGATAGGCACTGATTGTATAGGCAATTGGTTGCAACCTATTGTTGTCATCGCTTATTCCTTCTTCCGGCGACAACTTCACTACCCAATAATCGATGTTGCCGTGGTTTCCACTGACATCGCCATCATTGGAATCGGAGAATCCCGCCACGATGAACCCGCCATCGGATGTCTGTTGAATGGAAGTCGCCCAATCATCATCACTTCCGCCAAGCGCTCTCTGCCAGACGAGAGCGCCAGCAGAATTCAACTTCAACACCCAATAATCTCCCGCACCGTGGTTTCCGCTGACATCGCCATCATTGGAAGCGGAGAATCCCGCCGCGATGAACCCGCCATCGGATGTCTGTTGAATGGAATACGCTACATCATCATAACTTCCGCCGAGCGCTCTCTGCCATTCGATATCGCTAGCAGAATTCAACTTCACGACCCAATAATCAGAAAAACTTGTGCTTCCGTGATGTCCGCTGACATCGCCATCATTGGACAAGGAAAGACCCGCCACGATGAACCCGCCATCGGATGTCTGTTGAATGGAACACGCACTCAAATAATAAATTCCGCCATCACCACCGCTTCCGCCGAGGCTTCTCTGCCAGACAATGTCGCCCGCAGAATTCAACTTCACTACCCAATAATCAGAAAAACTTGTGCTTCCGTGATGTCCGCTGACATCGCCATCATTGGAATAGGAATATCCCGCCACGATGTATCCGCCATCGGATGTCTGTTGAATGGAAGTCGCCCAATCATCATCACTTCCGCCGAGGCATTTCTGCCATACGATACCGCCCGATGAATTTAGTTTCACTACCCAATAATCAGGATAAAATATGTTTACGTTATGTCCGCTGACATCGCCATCATTGGATCTGGAATATCCCGCCACGATGAACCCGCCATCGGATGTCTGTTGAATGGAACACGCTTCATCATTACCGCTTCCGCCGAGCGCTCTCTGCCAGACGAGAGCGCCAGCAGAATTCAACTTCACTACCCAATAATCAAAAGCCGGATATCCATAAATATCATATCCTTCGTGCCATCCGCTGACATCGCCATCATTGGAACGGGACTCTCCCGCCACGATGAACCCGCCATCGGATGTCTGTTGAATGGAACACGCTTCATCATTACCGCTTCCGCCGAGCGCTCTCTGCCACTCGATTACGCCCACAGAATTCAACTTCACTACCCAATAATCCGCACCGCCGTGGTTTCCGCTGACATCGCCATCATTGGACCATGACACTCCCGCCACGATGTATCCGCCATCGGATGTCTGTTGAATGGACCTCGCCCAATCATTATAACTTCCGCCGAGCGCTCTCTGCCACTCGATAGTCGGCTGGGCAAAGCACACACCGACGAAAAGCAGCAGCGCCGCTACAAAGATGATTGTGTTTCTCATAATGAACCTCCCTTGTTTTTTATTGCGGTGTCGTAGGGGCGTATGGCATACGCCCTTCATCTATTGGGCGAACGCCGTTCGCCCCTACAATTCTCCTTCTCTATCTCCCATATTTCCAAGAACATGGACAAAATGAAACCTGCTTTTAGGTTTCATTAAGTCTAATCGCACGATAAGATAATGTCAATTTAATTCTTGATATACTAATGTATCTTCGACTGCAGTGGCATTGTAGCGGGAAACGATTTTCCCATAAAATTTTTCTCATCGCAATATTTCTGTTGCCACACCGCATTATTCGATTAAATTGCGAAAAATGTTTTATCGAGGTGCGTTATGGACAAATGCCCGAACTACGAAAAGAATCTCGCAAAATGTAATTGCACATACGAGCCGTGTTCCCGCAAGGGATATTGCTGCGAGTGCATCGAATATCATCGTTCGCTCGGCGAACTGCCAGCGTGCTATTTTACCGCCGACGAGGAGCGAACATTTAATCGCTCTATTTCATATTTCACATCAAAAAGAAGGTAATTATTTATGCGTATTTTCCCGATTAAAATATTGCTCGTTCTATCGTTTTCGTTCTTAATTGCTGGCGAAAGTCACGACCTCGAACTCGCACGGCGTTTTTTGGCTCTCGAAAAATACGACAAAGCCGCAGAAGTTCTTGAACGAGCGTTAGCGCAAAATCCCGACGACCCGGAAATGCAGAATTTATTGCTGCAAGTATATCAAGGGCAGAAAAAATATGATAAACTCGGAGGGCTTTTGCAAAGTATGCTTTTGCGCGACCCGAAGAACACTATGTTCTGGGTGGAACTCGGCGCTGTCTATCTTGCGCAAAACAAACCCATCGATGCGCGGAGTGCGTTCGATAAAGCGACAAAAATCGACCCGAAAAATCCGCAACTCGTGAGACAAATTCACGATGCGCTTTCACAGTGGGGCTTCATCGATGAGGACATAAAATTCATTAAAAAATCGCGCAAACGGATAGGCGATAAGCAACTTCTCGCAGTCGAACTCGCGAGGCTATATGAAATCAAGGGACGTTTCGACGATGCCGTGTCGGAATATGCGAATTATCTGAAAAAGTATCCCGACAGGTTCGGCGATGTCGAACGAAAGATAAATATAGGCGGTCGTTCACAAGAAGAACTTTTGCAGCTGCGAAAATCACTCGACAAACTGCTGAAAACAGAGATTCCTAAATGGCAGCCCTGGCGCTTAATTTCTATTGTCGAACAAAAACTCGGCAATCTCGACAAATCATTCGATGCAATACAAAAAGCGGATGGATTGCAGAACGAAAAATATCGCGGCGGTTTGATGGTGAATTTTGTGGAAGATATGCTTCGCCAGCAAAATTTCGAATACGCTGAAAAAGGAGCGAGGTATCTCGTCGATGATACGGGCGGAAACTATGCGCAAACGGGACGACTTTATCTCGCAAAGGCACTGCGTGGACTCGGGAAATTTAACGATGCAATTGCACAACTCGATTCGATAAAAAAATTCGAGGATGCTATTCCCACATTGCATAATCAAAATTCTTTTCCGCAGTTTAAGCCGCCGAGCGGACACCACAATACTCGCATTCTCGATGACGCTGCCGTTCTAAAAGCGAGGATATATTTGGAGAATTTAAGAAATCCAGACGAAGCGGAAAGCGCAATCGAGCCATTGTTCAAAGGCTCGAAATGGATGCGAAACGAGGAAGCGGTGAAAATCAAGGGCGAGATTTTTATATATAAAAAGCAGTTCAGAGATGGAATCGTATTTTTAAACAGCGCATTTCAGATGAACCCGCAGAGCGAGCCTGTGGCGTATTTGCTTGCTATGACATTCTTTTTCGCTGGAATCGACGATACCGCATTGGTAGCACTGCACAATGTCGTGGGCAGATTTCCAAAGTGCGATATGGGAAATGAAGCCGTGGAACTAATCCTCGTTATGCAGACGCAGAAAGAGCAAATCGAAAAATTCAGGGAGCCGATATATCTTATGTTCGCTCACGATACGGCTAATGCGCTTAAAAAATGGGAAAATATTTTGTCCGACAAAAAATCGTCGGCTTACGGTGACTATGTTATGTGGAAAATTGGCAATTGTCAATCGACCCTTCGGGATACCAGCGCCTATACTACATTCCGCAATCTTGTCGAAAAATATCCGAAGAGTTTTTATGCGCCGCTCGCGCTCGAAATTCTTGCGGATAAAAAAGTTGCCGATGGCGACAAGCCCGCTGCAACGGAATTGTATGTGAAAATCGTCAACGATTATCCCGATGCGGTTAATATGGAAATTGTGCGCGATAAATTGAAATCTTTGGGTGGAAATCTGTAAAAAATGGCGTAAATAAACCTATTAATAAATAGAATGGTAAAAAAGATAAGCGATGTAGTAACATCTTTTGTTAGATGATAAACAAAGAGAGAAATGACACCAGAAGAAAACAAAATATACGAAGGCGATTGCATCGAGATAATGAAACAGTGGGATGATAACTCTATCGACCATTGTATTGCAGACCCACCTTATAATATGAGCAAGAAAAAGGGATTGGGAATACTATGAAGATACAAAAATACATAGAGAATCCTCATTTTAGAGAATTTGTTTCAAGAGAATTCAGGAATGTAGCACGAGAAGCCACTATCGAAGAATTAGCTGAATTTGCGTTCGGAGATATAAAGAAAGCTATTGAAACTTTTGAACAGGAGAATCAACAATGAAGTAATATGAACAGGTAATAGAAGTAATGGAAAATCATGGTGGTTTCGCCACATTAGGTTTTCTAAACCAAAATGTAGATGTATCAGAATGGAAAACTAAAACACCATTTGCGAGCATAAGACGAATTGTTCAAGACGATAGATTCTTTTTCAAAATTCGTCCAGGTCTATGGGCATTGAAGAAATGTCGGAAGGAAATAGAAGAAAAACTAAATATAAAAAAGGAAGATGGAAAAGAAAATGAGATTTTCAATCATACATATTATCAAGGCTTAATTGTCGAGATTGGAAATATCAAGGGTTGGGAAACATTTGTGCCAAATCAAGATAAGAACAAATCTTTTCTTGGAAATCCATTAAAAGAAATTGCTACATTACATGATATATACGATTTTAGCTATCCGAGCGTTATTAAAAAGGCAAAAACTGTTGATGTTGTTTGGTTCAATCAACGCAAGTTTCCATATTCCTTTTTTGAAGTTGAATTTACAACTGATTTCCAGAACTCATTATTGAAATTCACTGAATTACAGGATTTCTACGCAAAATTTTATATTGTAAGCCATAAGGCAAGAGAAATTGAATTTAGGCGAACTCTTGCGTATAATGTGTTCGAAACTATAGAAGATAGAATAAAATTTGTAGACTATGATTATATTTCAAATCTCCATGCTAAAAGCTATGAACTTTATAAAATACAAAAAGAAACAGCACTTTAATTCCGAAATGCAGCGTATCGATTTCGCCTATGCTTCCAGTTTAATCCGCAGTTTTATGAAAGATGATTCTCTTGTTCTGACAATTCGAGGGCGGAAATACACTCCCGAGTTTTCTTTTTATGTCGGTGAACAAAAAATCACTGCCAAAAGTGTTCAAACAGAAGTTGACGCAGGCTATGAAGGGAAAGAACAAGTAGTTCTTGTTGAGGTAAAAAACTCGAAAGTAAGCAATACAATTATCAGACAACTATATTATCCCTTCCGCCAATGGCAGGAACATACATCGAAGAAAGTCATCCCATTGTTTTTTGAGAGAAATGACAGCGAATATCATATTTGGCAATTCGAATTTAAAGATATTGAAAATTACAATAGCATTAAATTGGTGCGAACAGGAAAATTCATTATAAATGAAGATGTTTTAGAAAAAAAAAAAAAAACATTATTCTGAATTTATTTTGGGCAATTTTACAAGGGAGCAATTATGAAGCTTATAGAAGATATGCGCGCAAAGGCGCGAGAAATCGGCGGAACAGTCGTTCTGCCAGAAGGCGACGAACCACGAATGATAAATGCCGCCGAAATTATCACACGGGAAAAACTCGCAAAAGTAATTATCGTCGGCGCTGCGGAAAAAGTTCGTGAACTCGCAAAATCGGAAGGAGCGGATATTTCTAATGCTGAAATTTCCGACCCGAACACCGATAAGCGCAAGGACGACTTCGCTATGGAATTCTGGGAACTCCGCAAGCACAAAGGTGTTACGCTATATCAGGCAAAAGAAGCGATGCGGAAACCTCTTTACTGGGGAGCGATGCTCGTTAGGAAAGGTTTTGCCGATGCTGCCGTAGCGGGAGCCGAAAACACGACGGGAAATGTTCTCCGCGCTGCAATTCACTGCATCGGCACAGCCGAAGGCGTATCCGTCGTGTCGAGTTCGTTTCTAATGGTGCTGCCCGAGTTTGCAGGCGAGAAGGAGAAAGTTTTTGTTTTCGCAGATTGCGCAGTGATACCGCAGCCCGATGCTGAACAACTCGCTTCTATCGCAATCGCATCGGCGCAGACTGCGAAGCAACTTCTCGGCATCGAACCGAAAGTAGCGATGCTGTCCTTTTCCACGAAAGGAAGCGCAAAACATAGCGATGCCGACAAAGTCATCGCAGCGACGGAAATTGTGCAAAAGAATGCGCCCGATATACTTATAGATGGTGAGTTGCAGCTCGACGCGGCGATAATTCCCGCTGTGGCAGCGAAAAAAGCGCCCGATTCGAGCATTGCAGGGCAGGCGAATGTCCTAATTTTCCCCGACCTCGATGCGGGAAATATCGGATACAAACTCGTTCAGCGGATGGCTGGCGCAGAAGCAATCGGACCGATTATTCAGGGATTGGCAAAACCATATAACGACTTGTCCCGCGGATGCTCGGTGGACGACATCGTCAATGTATCCGCAATTGCGCTGCTCAAAAGCAGATGATTTCGCACTATAAATGCAACGGCGGGCTTTTGGTCCGTTGGAATGAGTGAGTTATTGAAAAGCAGTTCGATGAAAATGAGACAGACGACTAAAATCGCCTGTTCGAGATGAAGGAGCGGCTATGCGTATTGCTGTTTTTGTTTCAGGAGGCGGAACAAATCTGCAGGCGATAATCGACGCTGCGGAGAGCGGAAAATTTTCCGCAGAAATAGCGCTCGTGCTGTCGAGCAAACCCGATGCCTATGCGCTCGAGCGAGCGAAAGAACATAATATTCCCGCTGTCTATCTATCGAGCAAAGAATTTTCTTCGAGAGACGATTTTCTAAATGCGATGTTCGATGTCCTCGAAGCGCACGCCATCGATTTCATTGCGCTTGCGGGATATATGAAAAAAGTTCCGCCCGAAATCGTGCAAAGGTTCAAAAATCGCATAACGAACATTCATCCTGCGCTGCTGCCCGCATTCGGTGGAAAGGGAATGTATGGAATGCGCGTTCATCGAGCGGTCATCGAATATGGCTGCAAAGTTACGGGAGTAACGGTTCATCTCGTCGATGACCAGTATGACCACGGAGCGATTGTAGCGCAGCAATGCGTTCCCGTCAGCGACCACGATACGCCTGAAACTCTTGCCGAGCGCGTCCTTGCAATCGAGCATTTACTTTATCCAAAGGTGCTGGAATGGTTCGCGCAGGAAAAAGTAATTGTTTCGGGAAATAGCGTGATGATATTATCGTAAATTTAATAATAAAAACAATCTATGAATGAGACCTGTAAAATAAGAAATTTTGTCATTGCGATACCGCCGTGGAAGGTCAACCTCAGAAACCAGAAAAACCGGAGGGAGAAATAGAAAAATAGCGTTTGCGGGAGGAGTTTCTTGAACTCGGGAAACATTTTCCTGGAGTCGAGAAGACTTTTCTGAAGCCCGGAAGACTCTTCCCGGACTCTGGAAAGAGCTTCCAGAACTCAGGAAATGTCTTCCATATCCCGGAAACATTTTCCTGAACCAGGGAA